>NZ_JBYTAG010000004.1:0-158387 GCF_058787995.1 Cupriavidus sp. FW305-27 | reverse complement strand
CTTCGTGATTGACGTGTTCGCCCGGCGCATCGTGGGCTGGCGGGTGAGCAGTTCGATGCGAACGGACTTCGTGCTCGGTGCCCTGGAGCAGGCCCTGTACGCCAGGCAGCCTGGCGTGAGGATGCCCTCGTGTGCCATTCGGACCGCGGCTCGCAGTACGTCAGCATTCGCTACACTGAACGCTTGGCCGAGGCCGGCATCGAGCCCTCGGTGGGCAGCAAGGGCGACTTCTACGACAATGCCCTGGCCGAGACGATCAACGGGCTATACAAGGCTGAGTTGATCCATCGCCGCGTACCTTGGAAGACCAAGGAGTCCGTGGAACTGGCAACGCTCGAATGGGTGTCCTGGTTCAACCATCATCGATTGATGGCACCGCTGGGATACGTGCCGCCGGCCGAGCACGAGGCCAACTACTATTGCCAACTTGAGCAGCAGGCCATGTCGGCCTGACTCAAGCCAAGGGGCCTCCACGAAAACCGGGGCGGTTCACCAACACTCACACCCGTCGCCCTAGCGATCTGCCGGTGCGAAAGGCCACACGCCCACTTCAGGCGAAGCACTTCCTTGATCTTGCGCATGGTCATCCGGTTGGCCGGCATCAGCTTGCTTCCTTGCAAAAAGGAAGCAGCGTATCGCCGGCGTTCTAGTCCATGCGCAGTCCCACCCCCAGCCCTTGCCCGGCCTCATTACGGTGCTTGATCACCCGTTTCGGCTGCTTGATCGTCCGTTTCGGCAACGTGATCACTCGTTTCGGGATCATGATCACCGATTTCGGCAGCGTCGCCGAAGTGATCACGTTCCGCCGAAACCAGCGATCAGCTTCCCGCCGAAACAGGTGATCACGTTCCCCCGAAATCGCTGATCACGCGCCCCGAAATACGCAGTGGCGCTATGCCGGACCAGCCGAACACCGAGCGGTAAGGGAGCGGTGCCAGTTCCTGCGAGAGCATCGAGGCGCCGCCAATGCGGTCGCCCAAAGCCGGTGGCTGAAGCGTGCGCGGTTCCCCGGTGTCACACACCATCGGTGTACGGGTCGCGAGCGGTAGTCACGGCATAATGGTTCGAGAAAGTCCGCGCTTGCGCCGCACGGGTACCCTGCTGGTTGCCGGCCGCCTGAAGAATCAGATTTGCGACTTGCTTGGGGCGGGAGATCAGCGAGACATGGCTGGAAGGGATTTCAATCGTTTCGGCACCCATGCGCTTAGCCATGAATCGCTGAAGATCGGGATTGATAGTGCGGTCTTCGGTCGAAACGGCATACCACGTGGGCTTGCTACGCCATGCCGCAACCGTAGTCTTGGCCATCGTGATCGCCTTGCCCATCGGCTGTTGCACCGCGTAGTAGGTCGCGGCCTCCTTCCGTGGAAGGTCACCGGCGAAATCGTTCAAGAAGGCTTGCATGGACAGCTTGCCAAAGCCATCGGCCGACCATAGCAGTCCAGCGGAGGCCGGCGCCGCCGGAAACTTGCGCGTCAGCGCCGGATAATCCTCGCCCGCGTCCGGCGCGCGTGCGGCGATATAGACAAGGCCCGCCACCTTTGGATCGTCACCGGCCTGCGAGATCACCATTCCGCCGTAGGAGTGGGCCACTAGCAGCGTCGGGCCGTCCTCCTGCGCCAAGGCGCGCTTGACCGCATCGACATCGGCATCTAGCGATGTTGTCGGGTTCTGCACGGATGTCACGTGCAACCCCTGCGCCTGCAACAGCGGAATGACTTTCTCCCAGCTAGAGCCATCGGCATAGAGACCGTGAACCAATACGATGTTCTTGATCGGGCCAGCTCGGGTGACAGCGCTTTCCTGCGCCATGGCGGCCTGTGCAAACGTCAGTGCGGCGAAGGAGGCCATGGCGGCCAGCAGCGAGTGGTTCAGTTTCATGTTCGATCCTTTCAGTTTGAGATCACATGCATGGAGCAGTCATGCGTTGTGTTCCAGTCAGACGAACATGCCAGGGTCGTTATTCCGTCGCCATCAACATTTTTCAGATCCTGCCCGGCTCGAGGGCGCGCTGTACCGGCAATGTCGTCGGTGTATCGGTGGCGCTAACCACCGCATAGAAATAGCGGCCGTTACGCCAGTACTGGGCGAGCAGGTTCCCCTCCTTGCGCGCGCCGTTGCTGAAATGCAGCAGATTGCCGGGCGGCCGTACGTAGTAGACGATCGACTCCATCTTCTGGTTCTGGTAGAGGATCATTGCCGCCGTGCCCTGTTCCGATGACATCAGGCGACCACTGACCGGCCGAAATCCGTATGATGAGAAATCGGGCAACGGTGCCGGCTGCACGAAATGCTGGTCCAGCCAGGTCTGCAACTGACGTGGATCACTGGTCTTCACGTCCACCATCTGCGGTGTGTCGCTGACAGCGAACAGCCGGTAGGCCGACATCGCGTCGGCCATTGGCAGATAGTTCTGCTGGAAGGCGATCTCACGCGTTTGCCAGCCACCCATACCACCCACGGTCAAGGCCAGCACCAGGGACGCCGCTACGGCCACCCGGTGCCGCATGCGATCGCGCAACTCGCGACGAATACGGAATGGATCGAGCCGTACTGGCGTATCGGCCGGCGGAGGCTCCATGCTTGCGCGCAATCGCTGTGACTCCTGCCGGATCTGCTCAGCTTGCCGCGCCAATTCGGGCTGGCTGGCTATCAGGCTCTCGATCTGCCGTCTCCGCGTTTCATCCAGCTCGCCATCGACATAGGCATGGAGTTCGGGTTCGGTGGGAATGAGCATCTTCATTTGAGGACCTGCATGGAGGGAGGGACGACCCTGCCTTCGGAAAATTCGCGCAGCGTCTTCCGGGCCCGCGATATGCGCGACATGATGGTGCCGATCGGCACGTCCAGCGCATCGGCGGCCTCCCGGTAACTCAGGCCTTCCACCGTCACCAGGATCAACAGCGCGCGTTGCTCGGCAGACAATTTGTTGAAACTCTCGAGGGCCGATCGTGCCACAACCATGTCTTCGGCCGATGGTGCGCTGTCTTCGTCACTGCCAACGCCAAACAGCGACAACACCAGTGCATACCGCTTGGCGCGACGCTGGCCGTCAAGAAAGAGACGGTAGAGGATTGAAAACAGCCAGGCGCGTAAGTCGCCGGCATCCTGTCGAGAAGTCCGACGCACCAGCGCGCGCTCCAAGCACGCCTGAACCAGATCGTCGGCAGTGGCGTCGTTGCGCGTTAGCGATATCGCAAAGCGGCGCATTCTCGGGATCATTTCGCGCAGCGCATCATCTGTAAAGTCTTTGTCCATGGGGCGGAACAGCCAAGGCAGGGTTCACGGTTACAAGGTAAACGAACGGCGACGCGGCTTATTCCCAAGATTGCAAAACTGCGGTTCCAGTTGATGCGACTTGCCGACCCATGATCCGAAAGCGAAGGGGATCGTCCTTTCTCTGCAGATTGATACGGTTGTAACCGAGTCCCTTGTTGCGGTCGCGTTTCAAGCCATTAGCTTGACCTTTGCGGCCATCCGAGCATTTATCGTACAGTTTTGCCCCTAACGACACTCCGAAAGTGTAGATGTCGGCATTTGCGTATCCCGACGTTGGCAGGGAAGAGTTGTCTGCCCGCCCAACGAAGTCCGACGTTGTACGAGCATCAACAATGGGTCAAGGAGCCCCTTGGCATCAAGCCGTTCGATGTCGCCAGCCAGACCGCTTTGCTGGACACCACCGCTCAGCGATGGCTCTACGATCGCTGCTGCCTCATTCCCGGCCAGCGCCAGCTTACCGACATGGCGCAGCATGCCTTTTCCGCCTACCAGGCGCAAATGCTCGCAGCGGTCAAACACGCCGTGCCGGCGGCCACGCTGCACCACTGTATGGGATCGTCCGCAGTCCACGGGCCGACGGCTCTGCCCCGATGGTCGGCCAAATTCCCCCAC
The DNA here is from genome assembly GCF_058787995.1 of Cupriavidus sp. FW305-27. Lineage (NCBI taxonomy): Bacteria > Pseudomonadati > Pseudomonadota > Betaproteobacteria > Burkholderiales > Burkholderiaceae > Cupriavidus > Cupriavidus sp. FW305-27. The sequence goes on along the minus strand of NZ_JBYTAG010000004.1, from coordinate 154,496 downwards.
CTGTGGTCACCTCAAACTCCCCACCTGAAGGGGCGCTTCAAGTGATGTGAGCGCCAGGCAGGACGTTACCTTGTTCCCCTCGAATAAAGCAGAGGGGTTACCGGAGTGAACGTCTTGAAGCCGCATCTACAGACCACCATCGCTACGCTAATCGCCGCTGGCAAGGGTCAGCGGGAGATCGCCCGGATCACTGGCGTCGACCGCAAGACGATTCGGGGGTATCAAGCGCAATTTGCCGCCGCGCAGCAGGCAAAGTCCCCCACGGTGACCACCGGCTCTGAGCCGCAAATTCCCCCACCCCGACCACCGGCAACTGGCGCACATCAATTGTCGGCGTGCGCGCCATACCAGGAGTTTGTGCGAGCCCAGGTGCAACTACATCGGAACGCCACGGCGATCTACCAAGATCTCGTCGATCAGTACGGACTACTGGCCATGGCGGCCTACTGCGAAGTGAGCCTTCTGAGCGTCTTTCGAGGTGAGCCGCTGCCGTCAAGCACTAGGATGCAGTCTTTTGCCTTGCCCGATCGCGTAGAGCCCTCTTGGAAGCGCGACGACATGCTGGAGGCAAAAATTGAACGCCTTGCAGAAAAATATCGCTCTATCAACATATGCGCCGACTCGGGCGCTACGGTTTGTCGGCAGCTGGGCGTGAACCGACGCTTCCTGGCAACGCATTATCCGCCACTGTGGCCACAAATCGTCACCGCACAAGTATATAGCTGTGTCGCTTGACCAAGCTCTCGAAGCAAAAACAAACCGGCTCCTCAGCGCGATTGAGACCGTGCTCGGAAGCGGGGAAGAATTTACTTACGCCGCGATTATGCGTGCAGCGAAGATCGAAGGCTGGGAGCGCTTGGGGATGACTCGGGTGCTTCAAAGCATACTTTGTATGATGCCGGAAGGTCGGCAAGCGTAATGTGGCTGTTCTTCCCTGCAAGCATAACGTGGCACTTAAGCCATGAATTGGCTAATTTCCCACTCATGGTTGCTCTTCCACATACGTACTTTCACCTAATGCTGCATTGCCACAATTCCTCTGCTACAATCAGGGAAAACCCCATAAGGGTAATCCCGAAAGGAAGGACGCCATGAACACCCAATCCGATATCAAGCTGACTGACCAACTCGAACGCGAACTGATCGACCGTGAACTCGGTACGCAAAGCCTGGGCTTCGCCCACGACGTGAAGCGCGCCATCGCCTTCGTCCAGAGCGCGATCGAGCGCCTGCAGACCCAGGCCCGCAAGGCCCACGTGGTCTACGCCAACGGCTAAAGAGTTGTTTGCAGCAGAGTAGTTGTGGCCCGTTGCGGGCTGCGTTGTAGAACCGGCCATACGTGCGCCCGCCCGGGCAGGCGCGGCCGGTTTTGTTTTGCCCGCGGTTCTTGCGTGCTTTGTGAATAACTTTCGCAAGGCTTGCCAGACCTTTTCGTTTGGCCGGGACGTGGCAGGGGGCTATCGTGGATGCCTTCGCAATACGCCTTCCCGACCATGCCCCCGCTTGTCCTGCTGTGCCTGCTGATCACCTATGTGGTCTGGGGCACGACCTACCTGGCAATCCGCTTCACGCTGGAGAGCTTTCCGCCGCTGTTCATGATGGGCACGCGCTTCCTGTGCGCGGGCCTGCTGCTGGCCGCGTGGCTGGCGTGGCGGGGCACGCCGATGCCGTCGTGGCGGCTGTTGCGCAACTGCGCGGTGCCGGCGCTGTTCCTGCTGGTGGGCGGCATGGGTTTGACCGCGATTGCCGAGCAGACGATTTCTTCCGGTGCCACCACGGTGATGATCGGGTCGATGCCGATCTTCGCGCTGATCTGGAGTGCCTGCTTCGGCAACCGGCCGAAATGGTATGAGTACGTGGCGATCGCAATCGGCAGCCTGGGCATCCTGGTGCTGACCGCGGGCGCGGAATTCCGCGTCAGTACCGGGGGCGTGGTGGCGCTGATGCTGGCTGTGGCGAGCTGGTCGTTCGGCTCGCAGCTGGCGCGCCGGATGGAGCTACCCCAGGGTGCCGCGGCATTTGCCGCGGAGATGCTGATCGGCGGCGTGGTGCTGATGGTGCTGTCGGCGCTGCGGCAGGAGCCGTGGCCGGCATCGGTCAGCGCGCAGGCCGGCTGGGCCTGGGTCTACCTGGTGGTGGCGGGGTCGCTGGTGGCGTTCTCTGCCTACATGTACCTGGTGTCCACTGTCAGCCAGACGTTGTCGGCCAGCTATGTCTATGTAAACCCGCCGGTGGCGCTGGCGATGGGCGCATGGCTGGGCGGCGAGCAGATCGCGCCGCAGACGCTGGGTGCCGTGATGCTGATCCTGGTGGCGCTGGCCGTGCTTAGCCTGGGCACGCTGCGCACGGCGCGGGCCCAGGCGGCCTGATACGGCCGACTGCTGCCGGGCAGATCAACTGCCCGACTGTTCCTGGATCCAGAGCGACAGCCGCACCTTGTAGGCCTGCTGGATATGCCGGCGCGCGATCTGTTCGGCCAGTGCCGGGTCGCGCTTTTCCAGCGCCTCGACCAGCGAGATGTGTTCTTCGTAGGAGCTGCGCGCGCGCCCTGGTACCGCCAGCGTGGTGCGTCCCAGCAGTGCCATCGACTCATGCAGCGAGCGCAGCGTCTTCAGCAGGTAGCGGTTGTGGGCGCAGCGGTGCAGGGTTTCGTGGAACAGCCGGTTGTTCAGCGCGAGCCGGTCGGGGTCGTCGGCGATGGCCAGGTCGCGCTCGACGATATCGCGCAGAAGCGAGATCTCCACGTCGGTGGCATGGCGCGCGGCCAGCGCGGCGGCGGTGCCTTCCAGCACTTCGCGCATGACGTACAGCTCGCTGACCATGCTGGCGTCGAGCTGGGTGACCATCATGCCGCGGTTGGGCTCGTTGACGACCAGCCCTTCGGACTCCAGCCGCGACAGCGCTTCACGCACCGGCGTGCGCGACAGGCCCAGGGATTCGGCCAGTTCCACCTCGCGCAGCCGCGTGCCGGGGGGCAGCTGGCCGGCCTGGATGGCGGCGCGCAGTTGCTGGTAGGCGCGCTCCGAGCGCGGGAGCGATGCGGCCTGGCCACTCTCGGCGGCGCCGGCGAACTCTTGAGAAATCATGTGAGGCTGGCTGATGCAGTTGGACTGTCGTAGCCAGTCATCATACCCGCTCGTGCGCGCCTGACATCACGGCGACGCAATATGGTGTAAAGGGCCAGGCGCGCGGCCGTGGGCACCTCAGCCCGCCGGCGACTGGAACGGATGGTATTGATAGAGCCAGGTCTCCGACAGCGGCTTGCCGTTGAGCCTCAGGAACAGGCGGATATCGACCGGCTGGTTGCCGTCGGCGGTCAGGTCAAATTGTGCACGCCAGTGGCCCGGCACATTGTTGGGCACGGCTTCTGTGAAGACGTAGGAGAAGCTGCCGCGAGATGCGGTCAGTACGGCTTCAGGTTTGACGCCGAAGGGCAGTTTCTCCAGCGGCGCGCCCTTGAACTCGACCATGAACTTGCGCACGCCCTTGGGCCGCGGCTGGCCCGGCTGACCGCCATTGCCCAGGCGCGTGGCCACGCAGCGCGCCAGCGGCGAGGGGAAGGGCTCGTCGGCCTGCCAGTGCAGCCGGTAGCGCAGGCGGTAGGTGCTGCCGGCCTTGGCCGGGGCCTTGGGCACCCACATGGCGACAATGTTGTCGTGGATCTCGTCATCGGTGCGCAGCTCAACCAGCTGCACCGAACCGGCGCCCCAGCCGTCGCGCGGCTCGACCCACAGGCTCGGGCGGCGTTCATAGTTGACGCCGTCCTGGTAGTGGTCGAACAGGCGGTCGCGCTGCAGCAGCCCGAAGCCCTTGGGGTTATCGTCGGAAAACGCCGAGGCCGTGGTCTGCGGCGGGTTGTTCAGCGGGCGCCAGATATGCTCGCCGGCGCCGTTCCACAGCGCCAGGCCGTCGGAGTCATGCACCTCCGGGCGCCAGTCGACGGCGGTGCCTTTGATGCCCTCAGAGAACCAGAACATCGAGGTCAGCGGCGCCAGCCCCAGCCGGCCCACATCCTTGCGCAGGAACAGCGCGCACTCCACATCCATGATCACGGCCTTGCCACGCTGCATGACGAAGCGGTAGGCGCCGGCGATGCTGGGGCCATCCAGCAGCGCATAGACCGTGACGGTATCGCCGTTGCCCTCGGGCGTCTCGAACCAGAAATGGGTGAAGGCCGGGAATTCCTCGGACTTGCCGGCTTCGGCCACGTCGATGGCGATGCCGCGCGCGGACAGCCCGTACTGGTACAGGTCGCCGATGGCGCGGAAATACGACGCGCCGAGGAAGGCAACCCAGTCGTTCTTGCGCCAGTCGCGTGTCTTCTGGTCGCCGAGGCGGCTTTCCTGGAAGCGGAAGCCGGCAAAGCCGCTGCCCGGCGGCAGCTTGTGCGCGGGGCTGTCGGCCGGCATGTCGAAGTAGGCGTCGTCGTAGACGATCTCGCGGGCCTTGCCGGGGCCGCCCTTGGCGCGTTCGATCACGTGCATGCGCACCGGCGTGCGGAAGTACGTGCCGAGGTGGAAGAAGGTGACCGGGAACTGGCCTGGGCCACTGGCAAAGAGCGCGTCGTCGGTGCGGAAGCGGATCTTGCCGTGGGCGTCGTAGTCGATGCGGGACAGCACGTCCGCGGGCGGTGACGGCGGCGGCGCGTAGGGCTTGCCGGCCAGTGCGCGGGCGCGTTCGATCAGGGCGTCGAAACCGAATGGCTGGGCGTCGCCGAGTTTGATCCGGCTGGCTGCCAGCACCGACGGGGTAATGCCCAGTGCGGCGAGCGCGGCGGAGGCAGTGGCGGAGACCAGCAGGGTTCGGCGGTTCATCATGTGGCGAAAGCGTCCTTTTATTGTCCGGGGGGTGTGCAGAACTGTAAGAGACGCCGCCGTCCGCGAAAAGTTCGGACACCCTCTGTTACAGGCGGCCGCCCGCAGCCCGGCTGCAAGCGGCCGCCGCCGCACATCAGGCCTGCCCGCTGGCCCGGCGCCGCTGGCGCCGTTGCCGCGCCAGCATGTTCAGCCCCTCGACCGCGGCCGAGAACGCCATCGCCGTATAGATATAGCCCTTGGGCACATGGGTGCCGAGGCCCTCCGCGATCAGCGTCATGCCGATCATCATCAGGAAGGCCAGCGCCAGCATCACGATGGTCGGGTTGCGGTTGATGAAGTTGGCCAGCGGCGTGGCCGCGAACAGCATCGCCATCACCGCGGCGATCACCGCCACGAACATGATCTGCACATGCTCGGTCATGCCGACCGCGGTGATGATGCTGTCGATCGAGAACACCAGGTCGAGCACCAGGATCTGGCCGATGGCCGCGGCAAAGCTCTGCACCGCCTTGGCCGTGCCGCCTTCCTCGCCTTCTTCGGCGGCGGTGACGTGGTGGTGGATTTCGCGCGTGGCCTTCCAGACCAGGAAGGCGCCGCCCGCGATCAGGATGATGTCGCGCCACGACAGCCCCTGGCCCAGGATGGTGAACACCGGCTCGGTGAGCTTGACGATGAAGGCGATGGTGGCCAGCAGGCCCAGGCGCATCACCAGCGCCAGGCTGATGCCGACCTTGCGCGCCTTCTCGCGCATGGCTTCAGGCAGCTTGTTGGTCAGGATCGAGATGAAGATCAGGTTGTCGATCCCCAGCACGATTTCCATGGCCACCAGGGTGGCCAGTGCCGCCCACGCGGCGGGGTCCTGCAGCAATGCCAACGACGCTTCCATGGGGGGCTCCGGGTGTCAGGTTGCAACTCGGCGCCGGACGGTGGTCCGCCCGGGGCACATGCAGGCGTCATGTTAGCGCAGCGCCGCTTGCCCGCGCCGTGTGATCCGGAAAGATAAAGGTTGTTCTACGCGGTTGCCATGCGCCTCGATGGAATATAGTATGTGATATATCAAAAGATCCAAATCGAGCCATCAAGGAGACAGCAATGAAAGTGTGTATCTACGGCGCAGGCGCGATCGGCGGCTATGTCGGGGCGCAGCTGGCGCGCGCGGGGGCGGAGGTCAGCTTCGTCGCGCGCGGCCCCCATCTCGCGGCAATGCAGGAACATGGTGTCAGGCTGCTGATCGACGGCGAGGAGCGCGTGGCCAAGGTGCGCTGCACCAGCGATCCGCGCGCGCTCGGACACCAGGACTATGTGTTCATCACCCTCAAGGCGCATTCCGTGCCGGGCGTGGTGGACCAGATGCAGCCGCTGCTGGGGCCGGAAACCGCGGTCGTCACCGGCGTCAACGGCATTCCGTACTGGTATTTCTACAAGCATGGCGGCGACTTGGCCGGCAGCACGCTGGAAAGCGTCGATCCCGGCGGGCGCCAGTGGCAGGGCCTGGGGCCGGAGCGGGCGATCGGCTGCGTGGTCTATCCCGCGGCTGAGATCGTTGCGCCGGGCGTGATCAAGCACGTCTACGGCAAGAAGTTTCCGCTGGGCGAGCCGGATGGCAGCCGCTCGGCGCGCGTGACCCGGCTCAGCGAAATGATGATGGCCGCCGACCTGGACGCCCCGGTGCGCGACAATATCCGCGACGAGATCTGGCTCAAGCTGTGGGGCAACCTGTGCTTCAACCCGATCAGCGCGCTCACGCATGCCACGCTCGACGTCATCACCGCCGACCCGGCCACGCGGGCGCTGTCGCGCCAGATGATGGTTGAGGCGCAGGGCATCGCCGAGCGCTTCGGGGTGAAATTCCGCGTCGACGTGGAGCGGCGCATCGACGGCGCCGGTGCCGTGGGCGCGCACAAGACCTCGATGCTGCAGGACCTGGAGGCCGGGCGGGCCATGGAAATCGACCCGCTGCTGACCGTGGTGCAGGAAATGGGACGTCTGGTCGCGCAGCCCACGCCGATGTGCGATGCCGTGCTGGGTCTGATCAAGCAGCGCGACACGATGGCCAAGCTGGCCGCCTGAGCGCGGCTGGGAACAGGGGATACCGCCGGGTCAGGTATCCCCTGGCGCACGCCAGGCGCGCCAAGGTAGCGTTAGCCGGGCTTGCGAAGCGAGAAAGGCAGGCGATAGTGATATACCATATACGACAGACCGCGCACCGCTACTGTGCCGATGCATGACAACAACGCATTGTTTGATGCGTTTTCGTAATGGGTCCGGCGTTTTTGCTAAGCTGTGCGGCAATGCGGGGGGCAGCCATTCCGGCCACCCTGCCGCTGGTCTCACACGAGCTCATTCATGTCTGCGCAAAGCCAATCCATCGTCCAGCCCAACGGGCTGGCCTTGTCCGTGCAACCGATCAATGCCGGCGCGAGCCTGCGCGACCAGGCCTACGCCATGTTGCGCCAGGCCATCGCCGACGCTGACATCTACCAGTCGCGCGACGAGATCCGCCTCGATGAGCGGGTACTGAGCGAGGCCATGGGTGTCAGCCGCACGCCCATCCGCGAAGCCATGACGCTGCTGGAGCAGGAGGGCTTCCTGCGCACCGTGCCCCGGCGCGGCATCTACATCATGCGCAAGACCAAGCGCGAGATCGTGGAGATGATCCAGATGTGGGCCGCGCTGGAAAGCATGGCCGCGCGGCTGGCCACCGAGAACGCCACCGATGCCGAGATCGCGCAGCTGCGCAGCATGTTCGACAGCTTCCGCGATTCCACCCCGGCCGAGCATATCGAAGAGTATTCCGACGCCAATATCGCCTTCCACCAGGCGATCGTGCAGCTGTCCAAGTCGCACATCATCATGGACACGATCCGCAATATCTTTATCCACGTGCGCGCGATCCGGAAGATGACGATCTCGCAGAGCGACCGGGCGGCACGTTCGATCGTGGACCACCTGCGCATCATCGAGGCGCTGGAGAAACGCGATACCGAGCTGGCCGAGCGGCTGGTGCGGCAGCATTCGCTGGATCTGGCTGACTACGTGGAACGGCACTGCGACTTCCTCGACTGAAGGCGGGCGGGGTAGGGCGGCAAAACGGCGGACCTTGGTCCGCCGTTTTGCTTTTGTACGTTCCCGGATGACGCGCGAGCTTTTCGCGTTATGGTATGTAATATATCAATGCGAAAAAGATGCTGGCTGACTGATTCGGGATTTCACTGGGTTTCCCACTTCGGGCAAGCAAAGCAGGCCGATTGCTGCATTGCATCGTCGAAATTTGTGTTGCATCGGGCAAACTCCTCTTGCTCTCTTCTGATATATCACATACCGTATGTCATCAAGAGGGCCGGAACGGACGCGAGCGAGTACGCGCCGAGCACCAGGAACAGACCATATACAAGTGAAACTATCGTCCGAGGAGACATCCGAAATGGAAACCAAGGCACTGCAAGGCGTTCGCATCCTGGACATGACCCACGTCCAGGCGGGCCCCTCGGCCACGCAGCTGATGGCGTGGCTGGGCGCGGACGTGATCAAGGTGGAAATGCCCGGCCGCGGGGACATCACCCGCAGCCAGCTGCGCGACGTGCCCAATGCCGACAGCCTGTACTTCACCATGCTCAACAGCAACAAGCGCAGCCTGACGCTGAACATGAAGACGCCCGAAGGCAAGGCGCTGCTCGAAGACCTGGTCCAGCGCAGCGACGTGCTGATCGAGAACTTCGGGCCGGGCGTGCTCGAGCGCGCGGGCTTTGACTGGGACCACCTGCAGGACCTGAACCCGCGGCTGGTCTATGCCTCGATCAAGGGCTTCGGCCCGGGGCCGTACGCGGACTGCAAGGCGTATGAGAACGTGGCCCAGTGCATGGGCGGTTCGGCCTCCACCACGGGCGATGCCGAGGGCGTGCCCACTGTCACCGGCGCGCAGATCGGTGATTCGGGCACGGGCGTGCATTGCGTGGTCGGCATCCTGGCCGCGCTGCTGCAGCGCGAGCACACCGGCCGCGGCCAGCGCGTGGAAGTGGCGATGCAGGACGCGGTGCTGAACCTGTGCCGCGTCAAGCTGCGCGACCAGCAGCGCCTGGCCAACGGCCCGCTGCGCGAGTACCCGAACGAAGAGTTCGGCGACCACGTGCCGCGCGCCGGCAATGCCTCGGGCGGCGGCCAGCCGGGCGCGGCGCTGCGCTGCGCGCCGGGCGGCCCCAACGACTATGTCTACGTCATCATCCAGCCGCAAGGCTGGGAGCCGCTGATGCGCCTGTGCGGGCGCGAGGACCTGATCACCAATCCGGACTACGCCACGCCAGAAGCACGCCTCAAGCACCTGGCCGACTGCTTCGCCGTGATCGAGAAATGGACCGGTGGCCGCAGCAAGTTCGACGTGATGGCGGCGCTCAACGAGGTCGATGTTCCGTGCGGCCCGATCCTGTCGATGAAGGACCTGATCGAGGACGAGTCGCTGTACCAGCGCGGCTACCTGAAGGAGCTGGAGCACCCGCAGCGCGGCAGCTACGTGCAGCTGGGCTGCCCGATCACGCTCTCGGCATCGCCGGTGGAGATCGAGCGTTCGCCGCTGCTGGGCGAGCATACCGAAGAGATTCTCGAGTGGCTGGGGCGCTCGCCCGCGCAGATCGCCGCGATGAAGCTGGCCGGCGCGGTATGACGCAAGCCTGACGTCATTCCCGCCTGTGCGGGAATGACGAATCCGGGCGCGAGCCGCCCACGATCCCATTTCTTCCAAGATCCTGCAACCGACATCGGAGCAGGCAGGGCCCCGCTTTGCCTGCGCAAGGAGCATGCTGTGCAAACCTGGATACGCTTTCGCCGCGCTGACGGCAGCATCGGCCATGGCCGCATCGACGAAGCCGATGGCAACCGTGTCGTCGAATATGACGGCGACGGTTTCAACGACCCCGCCCCCACCGGCGCCGTGCATGAGCGCGCGTCGCTGACGCTGCTCGCGCCCTGTGCGCCGGGCAAGGTGGTGGCACTGTGGAACAACTTCCACGCACTCGCGCGCAAGCTGGAAAAGCCCGTGCCCACGCACCCGCTGTTCCTGCTCAAGCCGGCCTCGTCGCTGGCCGGGCCGGGCGATGCGGTGCAGCGCCCCAAGAGCTACGACGGCAAGATCGTCTATGAGGGCGAGCTGGGCATCGTGATCGGCAGCAAGGCGCGCAATGTGTCGGTGGCCGAGGCCGGCGCGCATATCTTCGGTTATACCGTCGTCAACGACGTGACCGCGGCCGAGCTGATCACGGTCGACCCCAACTTCCCGCAGTGGACGCGCGCCAAGGGCTTCGACACCTTCGGCTGCATCGGCCCGGCCATTGTCTGCGGCTTCAACTGGAAGGCCGCCAGCGTCATCACGCGGCTCGATGGCGTGGAGCGGCAGAACTACCCGCTGTCGGACATGATCTTCTCGCCCGAGGAACAGGTCAGCCGGATCTCGCAGGACCTGACGCTGATGCCCGGCGACGTGATTGCGTGCGGCACCTCGATCGGCGTGGGATCGATGAAGGACGGTGCGGTGGTCGAGGTGGCGATCGCGGGCATCGGCTCGCTGGTCAACCACGTGCGCGGCTGAGCCGGCGCCCGATTCCTTCCAAAAAACGGTGAATGCCATGCCAATGACGATCGGTGTGCCACGCGAAGTCCACCCGGGCGAGCGGCGCGTTGCCGCCACGCCCGACTCGGTCAGGGAACTGCTCAAGCTCGGCTACCAGGTGGTGGTGGAGAGCGGCGCCGGCCAGGAAGCGTCGTTCTCCGACGCTGACTACAGCGCCGCCGGTGCGGCCATTGTCGACACGGCCAGCCTGTGGGCCTCGGTCGACGTGGTGATCAAGGTGCGCCCGCCGCAGGTCCATCCCAGCCTGGGCGTGGAAGAGGCGGCGCTGCTGAAGAAGCATGCCACGCTGATCGGCTTTGTCTGGCCGGCGCAGCAGATGGCGATGCTGGAGCGGCTGACGCAGCGCGGCGCAACCGTGCTGGCGATGGACTGCGTGCCGCGCATCTCGCGCGCGCAGAAGCTCGATGCGCTCAGCTCGATGGCCAATATGGCGGGCTACCGCGCGGTGATCGAAGCCGCGCATGCGTTCGGGCGGCCCTTTGCCGGACAGATCACGGCCGCGGGCAAGATCCCGCCGGCGCGCGTGCTGGTGATCGGCGCGGGCGTGGCGGGGCTGGCGGCCATCGGCGCGGCGCGCAGCCTGGGTGCGGTGGTGCGCGCCTTCGATACGCGGCCGGTGGTGCGCCAGCAGATCGAAAGCCTGGGCGCCGAGTTCCTGACCGTCGAGATCGAAGAGGACGGCAGCGGCAGCGGCGGCTATGCCAAGGAGATGAGCCCGGCCTTTATCGAAGCCGAGATGCGTCTCTTTGCCGAACAGGCGCGCGAGGTCGACATCATCATCACCACCGCGCTGATCCCGGGCAGGCCCGCTCCCAAGCTGCTCGAGGCCGGCACGGTGGGCCTGATGCGCGCCGGCAGCGTGGTGGTCGACCTGGCTGCTGAGCAGGGCGGCAACTGCGTGCTGACCGTTCCGGGCGAGGCGGTGCGGCAGCACGGCGTCACCATCATCGGCTACACCGACCTGCCCAGCCGCATGGCGGCGCAGGCCAGCCAGCTCTATGGCACCAATATCCGCCACCTGCTGACGGAGCTGACGCCGGGCAAGGACGGCCAGCTCGTGGTCGACATGGACGACGAGATGATCCGCGGTGCCACGGTGCTGCACCAGGGCACGGTGACCTGGCCACCGCCGCCGCTGACGGTGGCGATCCCGCAGCAGCAGGCGCCGGCCGCGCCGCCGCCGGTGCAGGCCGAGGCCGAGCCGCCGCGCAGCCGCACCGGCGCGACGCTGATCGCGCTGGCCATCGCGGCGGCGGCGCTGCTGGGCCTGGGCGCGGTCGCGCCGCCGGCCTTCATGGCGCATTTCACGGTGTTCGTGCTGGCGATCTTTGTCGGCTACCAGGTGGTGTGGAACGTCACCGCCGCGCTGCATACGCCACTGATGAGCGTGACCAATGCCATCAGCGGGATCATCGTGGTGGGCGCGCTGGTGCAGCTGGGCAAGCCGTCGCTGCTGACGGCGGTGATTGCCGGCAGCGCGGTGCTGCTGGCCACCATCAATATCGCCGGCGGCTTCCTGGTGACGCAGCGCATGCTCAAGATGTTCCAGCGGGACTAGAGACGGGGAGACAGGGATGCCATCCGGAATCAGCAATATCGCTTACCTGGGCGCCAGCGCGCTCTTCATCCTCAGCCTGAGCGGGCTGAGCCACCCCGGCACCGCGCGCCGCGGCAACCTGCTGGGCATTGCCGGCATGGTGATCGCGGTGCTGACCACCGTGCTGGCGGGCAGCCCGGACGGCATCGCCATCATCATCGGCGCGATGCTGGTGGGCGGCATCGCCGGTGCCATGCTGGCCAGGCGCGTGGAAATGACGCAGATGCCGCAGTTGGTGGCGGTGCTGCACAGCTTCGTCGGCCTGGCCGCGGTGCTGGTGGGTTATGCCAACTACCTGGATAGCCATGCGCTGACCGGCGCGGAGAAGGCCATCCATGAAGTGGAAACCTACCTTGGCATCCTGATCGGCGCGGTCACGTTCACGGGCTCGATCATCGCCTTCCTGAAGCTGCAGGGCACCATGGGCGGCAAGCCGATGCTGCTGCCCGGGCGGCATGCCTTGAATGCCATCGCGCTGCTGGTTTGCGTGTGGCTGGGCTATGCCTTCCTGAGCGCGCCCGACGCGCAGCAGGGGCTGGTGCCGCTGGCGGCGATGACGGTGATTGCGCTGCTGGTCGGCGCGCACCTGGTGCTGGCCATCGGCGGCGCCGACATGCCGGTGGTGGTGTCGATGCTCAACAGCTACTCCGGCTGGGCCGCGGCGGCCACCGGCTTCATGCTGGGCAACGACCTGCTGATCATCACCGGGGCGCTGGTGGGATCGAGCGGCGCCATCCTCAGCTACATCATGTGCAAGGCGATGAACCGCAAGTTCCTGTCGGTGATCCTGGGCGGCTTCGGCGCGGTGCAGGCACAGGGCGCGGCGACCGAGCAGGGCGAGGTGCTGCCGGTGTCCAGCGAGGAAGTCGGCAACCTGCTCAAGGACGCCAGCGACGTGATCATCGTGCCGGGCTACGGCATGGCGGTGGCGCAGGCGCAGGGCACCATCAGCGAGATCGCGCGGCGGCTGCGGGCGCAGGGCGTCACCGTGCGCTTCGGCATCCACCCGGTCGCAGGCCGCCTGCCCGGGCACATGAACGTGCTGCTGGCCGAGGCGCGCGTGCCGTACGACATCGTGCTGGAGATGGAAGAGATCAACGACGACTTCGAGAAGGCCGACGTGGTGCTGGTGGTGGGCGCCAACGACATCGTCAACCCCGGTGCGCTGGAAGACCCGGGCAGCCCCATTGCCGGCATGCCGGTGCTGGAAGTCTGGAAGGCCCGCACCGTGGTGGTGTCCAAGCGCAGCATGGCGGCGGGCTATGCGGGCGTGGACAACCCGTTGTTCTACAAGGACAACACGCGGATGTGGTTCGGCGACGCCAAGGGCAGTGTCGATGCCCTGCTGAGGCAGCTGGAGGAAGCGCCGGCCTGAGTTGGTCGAGTCGAGGTCTCCAAGCTGAGCAGTTCAGGCGGCCGCGAAGCCACCGCCGCCCCGCGTTTGTCGGGGCGGCGGTGGCTTTTGTTGTCTGGATGGGCCCATAGACAACCTGTTATGGAAGCCCGGCGGGGGATTCATGCCAGCTCCGCGATATATAAACGATCGCAAATAGAAACGATAAAAAACTTTAAGACTAGTCAAATTAAGCTTCAGGTAGCATCAATCCACGACTTCATGTGCCGCAATGCCAGGCGCCGGTCTAGTTGTGAGAAGGGCAACCCACAAAGCCCTGTTGTGCCAGTCGAGGCACAAACAAACAGTACCAGGAGACAAGACAGATGGCGCAATTTGAAGTATCGGCCCCGGCCGGTCACGGCAACGTGAACGGGCGCGGCCTGCAGAACCGTTGGATCCAGCTTGCAATTGGCGTGGTGTGCATGGGGCTGGTGGCGAATTTGCAATACGGCTGGACCCTCTTCGTGTCACCGATGGACGCCAAGCATCACTGGGGCGCGTCCGCCATCCAGGTGGCATTCTCCATTTTCATCGTGACGGAAACCTGGCTGGTGCCGCTGGAGGGCTGGCTGGTGGACAAGTTTGGCCCGCGCCCGGTAGTGGCGGGCGGGGCGATCTGCGCGGGCCTGGCATGGGTGATGAATGCCTATGCGACCACGCTGCCGGAACTGTATGCGGCCGCGGTGATTGCCGGCATCGGCGCGGGCGGTGTCTATGGGACCTGCGTCGGCAACGCGCTGAAGTGGTTCCCGGACAAGCGCGGCCTCGCGGCCGGACTGACGGCGGCGGGTTTCGGCGCGGGCGCGGCCATTACGGTGATCCCCATCGCCAACATGATCCAGAGCTCGGGCTATGAAAAGGCCTTCCTGACCTTCGGCATCCTGCAGGGCGTGTGCATCTTCGTGCTGGCACTGCTGCTGGTGAAGCCCAGGCCGCCCAAGGGCGCGGTGGCGGCCAAGGCGGTACTGACCAACCCGGTCGAGTTCTCGCCGGGGCAGATGGTGAAGACGCCGGTGTTCTGGCTGATCTACGTGAGCTTTGTCGCGGTGGCGGCGGGGGGGATCATGGCGACGGCGCAGCTCGGGCCCATCGCCAAGGACTATGGCTTCGCCTCGATGCCGGTGACGATGCTGGGCATGACGCTGCCGCTGCTGACCATGACCTTGTCGATCGACAACCTGTGCAATGGCTTTACGCGGCCCTTGTGCGGTTTCCTGTCGGACAAGTTCGGGCGCGAGAACACCATGTTCGTGATCTTCGTCGGCGAGGGGCTGGCGCTGCTCGGGCTGATGCAGATGGGGCACAACCCGTACTGGTTCATGTTCTTCGCGGCGCTGACCTTCCTGTTCTGGGGCGAGATCTTCTCGATTTTCCCGGCCTTGTGCGCCGATACCTTCGGCAGCAAATTCGCCGCGGCCAATGCCGGCACCCTGTACACGGCGAAGGGCACGGCGGCGATGGTGGTGCCGCTGGCATCGATCCTGTCGGCGCATGGCGGCTGGGGAGCCGTGTTCTCGGTGGCGGCGGTGGTGACGATTGCGGCAGGGATCTCGGCCAAGGTGTTGCTGGCGCCCGTGCGCAAGCGCTTTATCACCGGGCATGCCGAGGCAGTGCGCGTGTCCGACACCGCGTTCCTGGCTGGCATTTCGCCGCGTCAGGGGGAGTAATCCCGGGCTGAACGGTAGAGGGGGAGCCTGGCGTAGGCTGCCGGGCTTCCGGAGCGGGGGCAGGACATTCCCATTAGTGGGCGCGCTGGTGTTCGCGGAGGACGCCAGTGCGCGGCAATGTGTTCCAGAGAGCCATAAAGCCGCTGGAATTTTTGGTATGTAGTATATCTTCATGCGTAATCCCGGCGAGATTTCCAGGCTTCGACATGGCCCGGAAATCTGTGCCGATTGCGCATGAATCGCGTGCTTTCAGAAATTACGCTGATTTAGCCGTAATTGCCTGCAAAATTGCTGCGCCGCATCGACGAAACTTGAAGGGCTAGGGGAAATTCTTCTTGCTTCGTTCTGATATATCACATACCGTATGTCATCAAGATCGAGTGAAACGATCGGGCGCCGCAAGGCATACGGGTAGCAACAGCGAAGGGCGAGAAGGCGAGAGTGCCCCGCCCCGTAAAGAGTTCAACGAGGAGACCAAGACATGTCCGAAGTCGTCGAAGCCAAGCGGGTCGGGAGCACCACGCGGAAGACACCCTGAATTAGAAGAATTCCAACCCCAGTCAATTTGTATAGAAGGAATCAACCATGGCAGAAGTCGGAAACGAACTGCAGCGTCACGCCACGGAAGAACATCAGGCACAAACCGATGGTTTTCATCTGGTCATCGACGCGCTGAAGCTGAACGGCATCGAGAACATCTACGGTCTGCCCGGCATTCCGGTCACCGATCTGGCCCGTCTGGCACAGGCCAACGGCATGCGCGTCATCAGCTTCCGTCACGAGCAGAACGCAGGCAACGCAGCAGCGATTGCCGGCTTTCTCACCCAAAAGCCGGGCGTTTGCCTGACCGTTTCTGCGCCGGGCTTCCTGAACGGGCTGACGGCGCTGGCGCATGCGACCACCAACTGCTTCCCGATGATCCTGATCAGCGGCTCGAGCGAGCGCGAGATCGTCGATTTGCAGCAGGGTGACTACGAAGAGATGGACCAGCTGGCCATCGCCCGTCCGCACGCCAAGGCTGCCTTCCGCGTGCTGCACGCTGAAGACATTGGTGTCGGGATTGCGCGTGCCATTCGTGCCGCCGTGTCGGGCCGTCCGGGCGGTGTGTACCTGGACCTGCCGGCCAAGCTGCTGGGCCAGTCGATGGAAGCCGAGAAGGGCCGCAAGTCGCTGATCAAGGTGGTGGATCCGGCCCCGCGCCAACTGCCTGCACCGGACTCGATCGACCGTGCCGTCGCGCTGCTGAAGAGCGCCAAGCGCCCGCTGATCCTGCTGGGCAAGGGTGCCGCGTACGCACGCGCCGAAGCGGATATCCGCACACTGGTCGAGAAGACGGGCATTCCGTACCTGCCGATGTCGATGGCCAAGGGCCTGCTGCCCGATACGCATCCGCAATCGGCCTCGGCCGCACGCTCGTATGTGCTGGCTGAAGCTGACGTGGTGTTGCTGGTCGGCGCCCGCCTGAACTGGCTGCTGTCGCATGGCAAGGGCAAGACCTGGGGCAAGCCGAAGCAATTCATCCAGATCGACATCGCGGCGACCGAGATGGACAGCAACGTCGCCATCGCCGCGCCGGTAGTGGGTGACATTGGTTCGTGCGTGTCGGCGATCCTCGACAAGGTCGGCAATGACTTTGCCAAGCCGGGCGCCGAGTGGCTGAACGCGGTGGCCGACCGCAGGGACACGAACCTGGCGAAGATGGCCGAGACCCTGGCCAGGTCCAAGGATGTCTCGCCGATGAACTTCCACGGCGCGCTGAACGTGCTGAAGGATGTGGTCAAGGCCAACCCGGGCATCTCGTTCGTCAACGAAGGCGCCAACACGCTGGACTACGCCCGTGCCGTGATCGACATGTACGAGCCGCGCAAGCGCCTGGACGTAGGCACCTGGGGCGTGATGGGCGTGGGCATGGGCTACGCGGTCGCCGCGGCGGTCGAGACCAGCAAGCCGGTGCTGGCGCTGTGCGGTGACAGTGCGTTCGGTTTCTCGGGCATGGAAGTCGAGACGATCTGCCGTTACAACCTGCCGGTCTGCATCGTCATTTTCAACAACAACGGCGTCTACAAGGGCATCGACGTGAATCCGACCGGCGGCAAGGATCCGGCGGTCACGACGTTCGTCCCGGGCGCGCGCTACGACAAGATGATGGAAGCGTTCGGTGGCGTCGGCCGCAACGTCACCACGCCGGCGGAACTCGAGGCTGCGGTGAACGAAGCCCTGCGCTCGGGCAAGCCCACGCTGGTCAACGCTGTCATCGATCCGGCTGCTGGCACGGAAAGCGGTCGTCTGACCAATCTGAATCCGCAAAGCTCGGCCAAGAAGTAATTCACCCGAATTTCACCCCTCTGATCCAATAGGAGAACGAAAGTGAACCTCCCACTCAACGGCATCAAGATCATCGACTTCACGCACGTCCAGGCCGGTCCCGCCTGCACGCAGCTTCTCGCGTGGTTCGGTGCGGACGTGATCAAGGTCGAGCGCCCCGGTTCCGGCGACGTGACGCGCACCCAGCTGCGCGACATCCCGGATGTCGATGCGCTGTACTTCACCATGCTCAACAGCAACAAGCGCAGCCTGACGCTGGATACCAAGAAGCCGGAAGGCAAGAAGATCCTGGAGCAGCTGATCCGCGAGTCGGACGTGCTGGTCGAGAACTTCGGCCCGGGCGCGCTGGACCGCATGGGGTTCTCGTGGGAACGCATCAACGAACTGAACCCGAAGATGATCGTGGCTTCGGTCAAGGGCTTCAGCGACGGCCACCACTATGAAGACCTGAAGGTCTACGAGAACGTGGCCCAGTGCGCCGGCGGCGCGGCCTCGACCACCGGCTTCTGGGATGGCCCGCCGACGGTGTCCGCCGCGGCGCTGGGCGATTCCAACACCGGCATGCACCTGGCCATCGGCATCCTCACCGCGCTGATCGGCCGCGACAAGACCGGCAAGGGCCAGAAGGTGGCTGTGTCGATGCAGGATGCGGTGCTGAACCTGTGCCGGGTCAAGCTGCGCGACCAGCAGCGCCTGGACCGCCTGGGCTACCTGGAGGAGTACCCGCAGTATCCGCACGGCAGCTTCAGCGACGTGGTGCCGCGCGGCGGCAACGCGGGCGGCGGCGGCCAGCCGGGCTGGGTGCTGAAGTGCAAGGGCTGGGAAACCGACCCCAACGCCTATATCTACTTCACCATCCAGGGCCATGCCTGGGAGCCGATCTGCAAGGCGCTGGGCAAGCCGGAATGGATTTCCGATCCCAACTACGCCACCGCCAAGGCTCGCCAGCCGCATATCTTCGATATCTTCAACACCATCGAGGAATGGCTGGCCGACAAGACCAAGTACGAGGCCGTGGACATCCTGCGCAAGTTCGACATCCCGTGCTCGCCGGTGCTGTCGATGAAGGAAATCGCCGCCGATCCGTCGCTGCGCGCCAGCGGCAGCATCACCGAGGTGCCGCACAAGGAGCGCGGTACCTACCTGACGGTGGGCAGCCCGATCAAGTTCTCCGACCTCAAGCCGGAGATCACCGGGTCGCCACTGCTGGGCGAGCATAGCGAAGAGGTGCTGGCCGGCCTGGGCTACGGCGCGGACGACATCAAGCGCCTGCGCGAGTCCCAGGTGATCTGACGCTGCCCGCCGGCACTTGTGGCCGGAGTGTACGCCGGGGTCTCGCGCATAGCGGGCCCCGGCGTTTTTTCTTGCAGCGTGGCCATGTGGCACGCTACCTTGATGGCCATGACAGGCTGGCGCCGACCGGCCCTGGTAATAACGAGGGAATCCCCATGACAGACCAGATCGATTACGCGCAACTGGTGTCCGCCATCGGCGACGCCATCATCATCTCCGACGCCAAGGGCGCCATCACGCTATGGAATCCCGCCGCCGAGCGCATGTTCGGCTTTACCCAGGCCGAGGCCATGGGCAAGTCGCTCGACCTGATCATCCCTGAGCGCCTGCGCGGGCGGCACTGGGAGGGCTACGGCAAGACCATGGCGACCGGCATCACGCGCTACGGCCACGACCTGCTCAAGGTGCCCGCGGTCGACAAGGACGGCAAGGCCATGTCGATCGCCTTCACCGTGGCGCTGCTCAAGGATGATGCGGGCGCCATCACCGGCATCGTCGCCGTGATCCGCGACGAGACCGTGCGCTTCCAGGAGGAGCGGGCGCTGAAGAAGCGGCTGGTGGAGCTGGAAAACCAGGTCAAGGAACAGGCCTGAGGCGCGTGCCATTTCCGTGATCCCGGACCAGCCGCGCAGGTCTCGATTGTCCCCCGAGTTTTCCCGAATAGGTGGCCGGCATGCACTTCCAGCGCCGCTTTGGCGTAGCCGATCGTGGTCTTTTCGGTACCAAAAGCGTTGACTGAGTACCTAATGCCTCCTACATTGGGAGCCCTGACAAAGACAGATCCGAGGAGACAACATGAGCCGTCAAGCTTCGGCCGCTGCGGTAGTCCATGGCGGCGCTACGGTGGGCCAGCTCTATGCGGCCGCGCTGCGTGCCAGGCCCGGCGTGCCCGCCATCGTCGGCGACGACACCACGCTGAGCTATGAGGCGCTCGCGCGGCAGTGCGCGCGCGTCGCGCGGCTGTTTGCCGCCCGCGGCCTGGCGCGCCAGGATGCCGTGGCCTTCCTGGTGGGCAACCGCGCCGAAGCGGTCGCCGCCATCATCGCCGCGCAGCTGGCCGGGCTGAAGAATGTGTCGCTGCATCCGATGGCATCGGAAGCGGATCACGCCTTCGTGCTGCAGGATGCCGGGGTGCGGGCGCTGGTGGTGGACAACGCCCGCTTCACCGAGCGCGCGCGCGTGCTGGCAGCTGGCGCCGGCCTGCAGGTCCTGCCGCTGGACGATGGCGAGTTCGGGCCTGGCCTGGCCAATGCGGCGGCTGCGTTCGATGACACGCCCGTGGTTCCCGGCGACGACCCCACGGAAATCAGCCGGCTGGCCTATACCGGCGGCACCACTGGCCGTTCCAAGGGCATCCTGCATACGCACCGGACCACGGTGACGGTGCTGCAGTACATGCTGGCCAGCTACGAATGGCCGGCGCAGATCCGCTATCTGGTGACCACGCCGATCTCGCATGCGTCCGGCAGCCTGTTCCTGCCGACGCTGCTGCGCGGCGGCACCATCTACGTGTGCGACAAGTTCAGTCCCGCCGATTTCCTGCGACGCGTGGCCGAACAACGGATCAACCTGACCTTTTTGGTGCCCACGCAGATCTATGGCCTGCTCGATTGCGACGGGCTGGACGCGGCCGACCTGTCCAGCCTGGAGCTGGTGCTCTACGGCGCGGCGCCGATCGCGCCGGTGCGTCTCGCTGACGCGCTGCGCCGCATCGGCCCGGTGTTCGGACAGGTCTATGGCCAGGCTGAAGTGCCGATGTGCATCAGCTACCTGAGCCAGCGCGACCACGATCCGGACAACCCCGAGCGCCTGCGCTCGTGCGGCAAGGTGATCCCGGGCAACCAGGTCAAGCTGCTGGACCCCGACCTGCGTGAAGTCGCGCCGGGCGAGGTGGGCGAGCTGTGCGTGCGCGGTCCGCTGGTGATGGAAGGCTACCTGAACCGGCCCGAGGAAGACGCCAAGGTCTTTGCCGGCGACTGGCTGCATACCGGCGACATGGCCCGTTGCGACAGCGAGGGCTTCCTGTACATCGTCGACCGCGCCAAGGACATGATCATCAGCGGCGGCTTCAACGTGTACCCGAGCGAGGTGGAGCATTGCCTGGCGCTGCACCCGGCCATCGCCATGTCCGCGGTGATCGGCATCCCCGACCCCAAGTGGGGCGAGGCGGTCACCGCCGTGGTCGTGGCACGGCCCGGTGCCGCGCTTACCGAGGCCGACGTGATCGGCCACGTGACGCAGCACAAGGGCGTGGTCAATGCGCCCAAGCAGGTGGTGTTCGTGGATGAGCTGCCGCTGACCGCGCTGGGCAAGATCGACCGCAAGGCCATCCGCGGCCGCTACTGGGGCGGCCAGGAGAGGCAGGTGGCCTGAGCGCGGTTACCTTCCGGCGTGCGGCTGGGACGAGCGCGCGCCGGTGTCCGCGCGGCACAGCAGGCCGTTCAGGATGATCTCGTAGAACTCGCTGAAGGCATCGCCGATCTTCAGGCCGGTTTCCTTCAGGAACTGCTGGTTGCGCAGCCGGTGCGCGGCGCCCAGGATCGCTTCGGAAACCAGCCGCGGATTGTGCGGCGCCATCAGCCCTTGCCGCATGCCTGCCTCGAGCAGGCTCTCAAGCCCGCGCACGCGCGCCAGCTGGTAGTCGTCGAATGCCGCCCGGCCGCTGTCGATCGCATCCAGGTCCGCCAGCGCGGCCTTGCTCAGTCCCGATGTGTTGAGCGCGGCATGCAGGTAGGCGGACACTGCCCGCGCCGCATCGCTTTCGCGGCGCGCCGCGGCAAAGCCCCTTTCCAGGTTGTCAGCGAGCACGTCGCGGCAGATGCCGACGAATAGCGCTTCCTTGGTCGGCGCGATCTCGTACAGGCGCCGCCGTGAGCAGCGCATGCGTCGGGCAATCTCGCCGATGGTCAGCGACGACACGCCTTCGGTGCTCAGCAGCCGGGTCAGTTCGTGGGCAAATTCTTCGTCGGTGCGTCGAGTCGGCATGAAACGGGTGGCAAGCCGGGCAAGTGGCGGGCGCGTGAGTGTTGATGCCGAATCTTACGACGACTGCGCCCGGGCCGGCATGGCAATGGATCCATGCCGGCCGGCACATCGCCAGCTCCCCCAGGCGCGGAATGAGTAATGGCTCAAAAGCAGCCGCCGACTGGTTTCCCAGTGCGCTTCAGGTGATAGAGTCCGTCCCCGGCAACGCAAGCAAGCTTCTAACGCTTGTATAGTGTATCTATACGCTATACATTCTTTGCTACCTGGAAATCGATGATCAAGAGTTTCGCCCATGCGGGCCTCAGGCGTTTCTTCGAGACTGGCTCCAAGGCGGGAATCCAGCCGCATCACGCGCAGAGATTGCGCAATCAGCTCGGTGCGCTGGATCACGCCACGAGACCCCGGGACATGGGGGTGCCAGGTTGGAAGCTGCATCAACTGGGCGGCGACATGTCCGGCCCTGGTCTGTCAGCGTCAATGGCAACTGGCGGCTGACATTCATGTTCGACGGCATCGACGTCATCGTCGTCGATTACCAGGACTACCACTGAAGGACTTCATCATGACGCGCATGCACAACCCGCCGCACCCCGGCGCGGTGCTGGCCGATTGGCTCGCTGGCATGGACGATATGACCATTACGGCGTTCGCCGCGCACATCAGCGTGACGCGCGCAACGCTCTCGCGCATCCTGAATGGTCATGCATCGATCACGCCGGATATTGCCATTCGCCTGGAAGAAGCCCTGGGCGCGAGCCGCGAGATGTGGAGCGGCATGCAGATGGCATACGACCTCTGGGTCGCGGCGCAAAGGCCGCGCAAGCGCATCAAACGGCTGCCCCGCCCCGCAGGCAAGGCTGCGGAGGCCGATCTCGCCTGAGGGACATGCGGGCCACGCAAAAAGGCGAGGCCGCTCGCGCGCCTCGCCGTGAACCGAGCGGCCCTTCAGTTGAGATGACCGACCGCGCGCAGGTATTCGTTCTTCTTCTCGAAGATCAGCGCGCTCAGAAAGGCGGCGTCATAGGCGGCCAGCAAGTGCGCGTGGTGTTCTTCGATATAGCGGGCCACGCGCGCCTTCTCGCATTCGATGCCGCACAGCCATTCATACATCTCGGCGTCCCAGCGGAAGCGCAGGCCCAGCTCGATAAACGCGGCGTTGTAGGCGGCGAGCTGGGTGTCGCGCGGAATGGGTTGGTTATCGGTGCCGACCGTGATGGCAGCCTGGCTGCTTTCCTGCTGGACCTGGTTCATGCTCGTCTCCTCAGATGCGCTGTAGCGGTTGGGTTGAGACAAGCATAGGGACCGCGGATGATTTACGATAATTAAAGTTTCATAGCGAAACCATAATCAATTGTTTATGCATTCTGACTGATCAAACCTTCCACCCCGGTAATCCGCTCGATCAGTCCCGCGCCTTCCTCCATCAGGAACTGCTTGAACGCCAGCGCCACCGGTGGCAGCCGCTTGTTCTTGCGGTGCACCACATACCAGTTGAGCATCACCGGGAAGCCCTCGATGTCCAGCACCGCGAGCTTGCCGGCCTGCAATTCCAGGCCGACCGTGTGCGCCGACAGGAAGGCGATGCCCATATTGGCGATCACGGCCTGCTTGATGGTCTCGGTGCTCTTGATCTCCATCGCGATGCGCATGTTCGACAGACGCCCGGCAAAGCCCTCCTGCATTGAATTCCAGGTATCCGAGCCTTTCTCGCGTGAAACGAAGGCTTCATCAGCCAGCTCGGCCAGCGGGATATTGCGCTGTCCGACCAGCGGGTGGGTGGGCGCAGCCACGATGACATAGGGATGGGGGGCGAAGGCCTCGTTGATGGTGTCCATGCCTTCGGGCGGACGCACCATCACCGCCAGGTCGGTCAGGTTGCCGGCCAGCTGGTGCAGCAATTCCTCGCGGTTATGCACGGCAAGGTTCAGCGTCACGCCTTCATGGCGGTTCATGAACTCGGCCAGCAGGCGCGGAAAGAAATAGTCGCCGGCGCTGATCACCGCCACGTTGAGCCGGCCGCCGGAGATGCCCTTGAGCTGGGACATGGCGTCTTCGGCCTCGCGGAACTGCTGGATGATGCTGCGGCTGTAATGCAGCATCTCGTGGCCCGCCGGGGTCAGGTAGATCTTCTTGCCCAACTGCTCGAACAGGGGCAGCCCCACGTGGTGCTCCAGCTGCCGCACCTGGGTCGATACCGCGGGCTGCGTCAGGTGCAGTTCCTCGGCAGCGCGTGAAAAGCTCATATGGCGGGCAACGGTCTCAAAGACCTTCAACTGCCGCAGTGTGGCGTTCCTCATCCTCGTCCCGTGCAATATATAAACGATTGGCTATATAAACGATAAAAAACTTTATGCAGTGCTGATCTTAGATTCAAGTAGCATCAATCGTCGGATTTGCCTGCCCCGCCCCGAATCCGGCTCTCCGGCTTGCGCCAGGAGCCCGCCAATGGCCACAAGCATGGCCGATAACAACGATGGCTGCCTACAGCCACGACAAAAAATACACAAGGAGACTACCGTGACCGGACTGAATGCAACGGTGCGTGCAACGCGGCACCCCGCCATGCCTGAAGAGACCCGTCGCAGCCACGCCGGTGCGGGGCAGGGGGGCAGGTCGTGAATATCTCGCTCCCCCAACTGAAGGCCTTCGCCGCAGTGGCGCGGCACAAGAGCTTTACGCGTGCCTCGGTTGAGCTGGGCCTGACGCAATCCGCGGTCAGCCGCAGCGTGCGTGAACTGGAAGATGAGATCGACCAGCGCCTGTTCGACCGTACCACGCGCCAGGTGGAACTGACCGATGCCGGCCAGCACCTGTCGCAGCGCATCTGCCACCTGATCGAAGAGGTCGAGCAGACCCTGCGCGACAGCCAGAGCGCCAGCCGTCCGTGCCAGGGCCTGGTGCAGATCGCTTCGGATCCGGTGCTCAGCTCGATGTCGGTGCCGACGTGGCTGGCCGGCTGCCGGCAAGCATGGCCGGCGATTGCCATCCACCTGAAGGACCGCTCGCAGGAGTCGGTGCTGCAAAGCGTGCGCAGCGGCGAGGTGGACTTCGGCATTGCCACCGATCCGAAGCCAACCGACGACCTCTATTGTGAACCGCTGTGCGTCGATGCCTACCACGCCGTCCTGCCCGCCCAGCACCCGCTGGCGATGCGCGACGCGGTAGGGTGGGGCGACCTGAGCGATGCCCGCGTGCTGGCCCTGGACCAGCAGTGCGGCATGCAGCCCGCGGTGGAGAAGGCGCTCAGCAGCTATCACGTGCGCGCGGGCTCGCTGCAGTTGCTCGGCCACTTTGCAGCGGTGTTCGGCATGGTGGCGCTGGGCCTTGGCATCGGCGTGGTGCCGTCGCGTGCCCAGGTGGGCGGCATGAATCCGGCGGCGGTGATGCGGCCGCTGCGTCCGCAAGTGACTTCCACGGTGATGCTGGTTCGGCGCAAGAGCCGCTCGCTCAAGCCCAATGCCGCGGCAATCTGGGATGCCTTGCGTGGCCAGGAATATCAGGAGTCGCCGGTGGTGCATCGAAAAACCACCATGGTGTGAGGCAATCGGCTCATCAGGGGGCATGGGGCGGGCATTCGTTGTATTAGTGCAAAACTTCTATTGATATATTACATACAGGATATTTACACATAGTGCGGTGCAGCATATAATGAAAACTCCTGATCACAACGCTATTGGAGTTTTCAAATGGAAGTCGCTCTTCTCTTCGCTCTTGGCCTGGGCCTGATTGCTGCCGGTGCCGGCGTGACCACGCTGCTGGCCACGCGCCTGCCGATGGACGTGCTGGTGACCGCGCAGGAGCACGGTCGCTTTGCCGGCCTGGGCTCGAACCAGGAAGGCGATGGCGTGGGCCGTGCCAGCCCGTCGCGCATCGTGCCCGCTGCCGGTGAGCTGGCCTACGCGTAATGCGCGCCGGCGCCATGCGCCATCGCGCTGAACCGCGCAACCAGCAAGGGTTGTAGCGGCCGGCACCCCTTGTGGCAGTACCTCGGTTGATACCTGATCTGCGGCATTCGCCGCGAGCCAGGGCAGGGTTCTGCACGAACCTGCGGCCGCCACCATCTTCCTCCCCGATCGCTGCCAGCGATCGCCCTGCACGACCCCTCTTCCTGCGCCCCGGTTCCAGGCCGGCAGGCTCCCTGCTGTGTCTTTAACGCCGCTTCCGGCGTCGTTCCCAAGCCATACGCGCGTCATCAGACATTAATGTATGCATCTAGGGACTTTCCCCAATTCATCGTTTTCCCGATTTTTCCGGGGCGCGATCCCCGGCATTCTTGCGGATGCCATCAGTCGGCCGATTAATGTGCCGATGCATGGCAACTGCTTGATTTCCAACGACTCCGGATGCTGTCGGACCGGCCATTGATGCAGTGTGCGCACCAGTCGCACTGCAGCAACGGCCACCCAGGCGTCACTCACCGCGGTCCCATGCTGCAGAGCCGCGACGAATACGCTTGACTTACCTGATATATCACATACCGTATAGCACTAGAACGGCTCAGCTGTTCTTTGACTGAGAGTCACGCAGAGGCGTCTACAGGCGCCCATCTTCCACCTTGGCGGCACGCCGCTATAAGGAGACATCATGGAATTGCAGCAGAGGGAGTCCACGTCGCGCTTTGCGTCGCCGTGGGTGCAACTGGTATTCGGCGTGATCTGCATGGCGATGATCGCCAACATGCAATACGGCTGGACGCTGTTCGTCAACCCGATCGACGACAAGTACCACTGGGGCCGCACCGCGATCCAGGTGGCCTTCACCATCTTCGTCGTGACGGAAACCTGGCTGGTCCCGATTGAAGGCTATCTGGTCGACAAGTACGGCCCGCGTCCGGTAGTGGTGGGCGGCGGCCTGCTGTGCGCCATTGCCTGGGCCCTGAACTCGGTGGCGTCCTCGCTGCCCATGCTTTACTTCGCGGCGGCGATCGGCGGCCTGGGCGCGGGCGCTGTGTATGGCACCTGCGTGGGCAACGCGCTGAAATGGTTTCCCAATCGCCGGGGCCTGGCAGCGGGGATTACCGCAGCCGGTTTCGGCGCGGGCTCGGCGCTGACCGTGGTGCCCATTGCCAACATGATCAAGACTTCGGGCTATGAGGCTGCGTTCCTGTGGTTCGGTCTTGGCCAGGGCCTGATCGTGTTCATCCTGGGCATGGCCCTGTACCCGCCGTCGGCCAAGATCCTGAGCGAGGTCAAGTCCACGCTGAAGGCTGCCGCAACCTACAACGCTTCGCCGCGCGAGGTGCTGAAGTCGCCGATCTTCTGGGTCATGTACGCGATGTTCGTGATGATGGCCGCCGGCGGCCTGATGGCCACCGCCCAGCTCGGCCCGATCGCCAAGGACTTCGGCCTGCACGACGCCCCGATCTCGATCCTCGGCCTGACCTTGCCGGCGCTGACCTTCGCACTGACCATCGACCGCGTGCTCAATGGCCTGACGCGCCCGTTCTTCGGCTGGATCTCCGATCATATCGGCCGTGAACGCACCATGTTCTTTGCCTTCGGGGTCGAGGCCATCGGCATCCTGCTGCTGTCCAAGTACGGCCACCATCCGGTTGCCTTCGTGGTGCTGACAGGCGTGGTGTTCTTTGCCTGGGGTGAGATCTACAGCCTGTTCCCTGCCACCTGCGGCGACACCTTCGGGCCGAAGTTTGCCGCCACCAACGCGGGCCTGCTGTACACCGCCAAGGGCACGGCCGCGCTGCTGGTGCCGTTCTCCAGCGTGATCACCACTGCCACCGGCAGCTGGCATGCGGTCTTCATGGTGGCCTCCGGCATGGCGGCATTGACCGCGGTGATGGCGCTGTTCGTGCTCAAGCCGATGCGCGAGGCCCATGCCCGCAAGTATGTGCATGCCAATGCCTCGGCACCGATGGGCTACCGTACCGTGCCGGAAGACCTGACCTGATGAAGAAAGCAGTACGGCGCCTCCGGCGCCGGCAGGATCCGGACGTGGCGGCTGCGATGCGTGCACAGGCGCCGCGCCCGGTAGCACAATACGAAAAATAGAAAGAGCGACAGGGAGGCGGCCCGCCGGGCGCCTTCCTGATCGCACATCGGATACCCACAAACAGAATCCAGGCACGCCATGAACCAGGTTGTCATTCCTCTCGAGGCGACGGGGCTCGGCCGGCAGCGCAAGCGCCGCCAGCCCAAGGGCCGGCAGGTAGACGCGGCCGCGCTGGCCGAAGTGCGCGTGGCGCTGGGCGACATGCCCCGCCGGCGCGACTTGCTGATCGAACACCTGCACTGCATCAACGACCGCTACGGCCAGCTGGCGATGCCGCACCTGGTGGCGCTGGCCAGCGAACTGCGGCTGTCGATGACCGAGGTCTATGAAGTCGCCACCTTCTACCACCACTTCGACGTGGTACGCGAGGACGCCGACGGCCAGATCGCACCGCCGCCGGCGTTGACCGTGCGCGTATGCGAAGGCATTGCCTGCGAGCTGGCGGGCGCACAGGCGCTGATCGACAAGCTGCCCGCGCTGCTCGGCACTGAAGTGCGCGTGGTGGCCGCGCCCTGCATCGGCCGCTGCGAGAAGGCGCCCGCGGCGCTGGTCGGGCAGAATCCGGTCGACACCGCCACGGCCGAGGCCATCGACGCCGCCGTGCAGGCAAAGGCCGTGCGCCATGCGCCCGAGCCCTATATCGGCTACGACGCTTACCGGAAGGACGGCGGCTATGCCTTGCTGAAGTCCCTCGCCAGCGGCGACCTGGATCCGGCCGCCGTGCTGTGCACGATGGAGGACTCCGGCCTGCGCGGCCTGGGCGGCGCAGGCTTCCCGACCGGGCGCAAATGGCGCATCGTGCAGAACGAGCCCGCGCCCCGGCTGATGGCCATCAACATCGACGAGGGCGAGCCCGGCACCTTCAAGGACCGCGTCTACCTGGAACGCGGTCCGCACCGTTTCCTGGAAGGCATGCTGATCGCGGCGACGGTGGTCAACGTGTCAGCGATCTATATCTACCTGCGCGACGAATACGCCGGCTGCCGCGAGCTGCTGGCGGAAGAACTGCAGCGGCTGCAGCAAGACCCGCCAATCCCCGGCCTGCCGACGATCGAACTGCGGCGCGGCGCGGGCGCCTATATCTGCGGCGAAGAGTCGGCCATGATCGAGTCGATCGAAGGCAAGCGCGGCATGCCGCGGCTGCGCCCGCCCTATGTGGCGCAGGTGGGCCTGTTCGGACGGCCCACGCTGGAACACAACTTCGAGACCCTGTACTGGGTGCGCGACATCATCGAGAAGGGCGCCGAGTGGTTTGCCTCGCAGGGGCGCAACGGGCGCAAGGGCCTGCGCTCGTTCTCGGTCTCGGGCCGCGTGAAACGCCCCGGCGTGCACCTGGCACCGGCCGGCATTACCGTGCGCGAGCTGATCGATGAATACTGCGGCGGCATGCTCGACGGCCATGCGTTCTACGGCTACCTGCCGGGTGGCGCCTCGGGCGGCATCCTGCCGGCGTCGATGGGCAATATCCCGCTGGACTTCGACACGCTGCAGCCCTACGGCTGCTTTATCGGCTCGGCCGCGGTGGTGATCCTGTCCGACCAGGACAGCGCCACGCAGGCAGCGCGCAACCTGATGCACTTCTTCAAGCACGAGTCCTGCGGGCAATGCACACCGTGCCGCACCGGCACCGCCAAGACGCTCGACCTGATCCGCCAGCCGAAGTGGGACCTGTCGGCGCTGGATGACCTGTCCGCGGTGATGCGCGATGCATCGATCTGCGGGCTGGGGCAGGCCGCGCCCAATCCCGTCGACTGCGTCATCAAGTACTTCCCGCACGAACTGGCCTGAGAGACTGACATGAATGCACTGACCCGCGCCGAACGCGCGCTTGTCGAATCCGCCGAGCCAGCCGTCACCTTCACGCTCAATGGCCGCGAGGTGAGCGCCCAGCCCGGCGAAAGCCTGCTCAAGGTGGCCCAGCGCGAAGGCTTCGACGTGCCGCACCTGTGCTACAAGGACGGCCTGGAGCCCGCCGGCAACTGCCGCGCCTGCATGGTCGAGATCCAGGGCGAGCGCGTGCTGGCCCCGTCCTGCTGCCGCTATCCCGCCGAGGGCATGCAGGTGCAGACCGAATCCGAGCGCGCCCGCCGCGCTCAGCGCACGGTGCTGGAACTGCTGCAGTCGGACATGCCCGAGACCGACTACACCCGCCACAACGAGCTGGACCAGTGGGCCGCGAAGCTGGAGGTCGGCAAGCCGCGCTTTGCCCCGCGCGAACGCGTGGCGGCGGATTTGTCGCATCCGGCCATCGCCGTCAACCTGGATGCCTGCATCCAGTGCACGCGCTGCCTGCGTGCCTGCCGCGACGAGCAGGTCAACGACGTGATCGGCCTGGCCCTGCGCGGCGACGAAGCCCGCATCGTGTTCGACATGGACGACCCCATGGGCGCGTCGACCTGCGTGGCCTGCGGCGAATGCGTGCAGGCCTGCCCGACCGGTGCGCTGATGCCCGCGCGCGACGCCGCGCTGGCGGTGCCGGACAAGCAGGTGGACTCGGTCTGCCCATACTGCGGCGTGGGCTGCCAGCTGACCTACAACATCAAGGACAACCGCATCCTGTTCGTGGAAGGGCGCGATGGCCCGGCCAACCACGAGCGGCTGTGCGTGAAGGGCCGCTACGGTTTTGACTACGTGCAGCATCCGCAGCGCCTGACGGTGCCGCTGGTGCGCCGCGAAGGCGTGCCCAAGCAGGGCGATTTCGTCATGGATCCGGACCACGTCATGGACGTGTTCCGCGAGGCCACCTGGGAAGAGGCGCTGGCGCTGGCTGGCGGCAAGCTCGCGCAGATCCGCGACACCCACGGCAAGCGCGCGCTGGCAGGGTTTGGCTCGGCCAAGGGCAGCAATGAAGAGGCCTACCTGTTCCAGAAGCTGGTGCGCACCGGGTTTGGCAGCAACAACGTCGACCACTGCACGCGGCTGTGCCATGCCTCGTCGGTGGCGGCGCTGCTGGAGGGGATCGGCTCGGGCGCGGTATCGAACCCGGTGATGGATGTCGACAAGGCCGAGGTGGTGATCGTGATCGGCGCCAACCCGACCGTGAACCACCCGGTCGCGGCCAGCTGGATCAAGAATGCGGTGAAGAACGGCACCAAGCTGATCGTGGCAGATCCGCGCCGCTCGGACCTGGCGCGCTTTGCCCATCGCTTCATGCAGTTCAAGCCCGATGCCGACGTGGCGCTGCTCAACGCGATGATGCATGTCATCGTCACCGAGGGACTGGTGGACCAGGACTTCATCGACAGCCGCACCATCGGCTTTGACGAGCTGCAGCGCAATGTCGCGGCGTACAGCCCGGAACTGATGGCGCCGGTGTGCGGCATCGAGGCCGAAGTCATCCGCGAGGTGGCGCGGCTGTATGCCACGTCCAAGGCCTCGATGATCCTGTGGGGCATGGGCGTGTCGCAGCACGTGCACGGCACTGACAACGCGCGCTGCCTGATCGCGCTGGCGCTGATGACCGGCCAGATCGGCCGCCCCGGCACCGGCCTGCATCCGCTGCGCGGCCAGAACAACGTGCAGGGCGCGTCCGATGCCGGCCTGATCCCGATGATGTACCCGGACTACCGCCGCGTGGACGATCCCGTGGCGATCGCCAGCTTCGAGGCGCTGTGGGGCATGCCGCTGGACCGCCAGCCCGGCCTGACCGTGGTCGAGGTGATGCAGGCGATCGAGCGCGGCGAGGTGCGCGGCATGTACATCATGGGTGAGAACCCGGCGATGTCAGACCCCGACGCCGAGCATGCGCGCGAGGCGCTGGCCTCGCTCGACCACCTGGTGGTGCAGGACATCTTCCTGACCGAGACCGCCTACCTGGCCGACGTGGTGCTGCCGGCTTCGGCCTTCCCGGAGAAGACCGGCACCTTCACCAACACCGACCGCACCGTCCAGCTCGGCCGCCAGGCATTGAACCCGCCGGGGCAGGCGCGCCAGGACCTGTGGATCATCCAGCAGATGGCGGCGCAGCTGGGGCTGGACTGGCACTACGACGGCGTGGCCGAGGTCTTCGACGAGATGCGCCAGGCCATGCCCAGCATCGGCGGCGTGACCTGGGAGCGGCTGGAGCGCGAACACGCCGTGACTTATCCGTGCAAGGAAGAGGGCGACCCGGGCGAACCGGTGATCTTTATCGACAGCTTCCCGACCGCCAGCGGCCGGGGGCGCTTCGTGCCGGCCGACATCATCCCGGCAGCCGAGCGGCCCGATATCGACTACCCGATGGTGCTGATCACCGGCCGCCAGCTCGAGCACTGGCACACCGGCAGCATGACGCGGCGCGCCGGCGTGCTGGATGCGATTGAGCCCGATCCGGTGGCGCTGGTGCACCCGCTGGACCTGGACGCGCTGGGCGGCAAGCCGGGCGACGTGGTCACGCTGGCATCGCGCCGCGGCGAAGTCACGCTGTACGCGCGGGCCGACGCCGGCACGCCGCGCGGGGCGGTGTTCGTGCCGTTCTGCTATTACGAGGCGGCGATCAACAAGCTGACCAATGCGGCACTGGACCCCTTCGGCAAGATCCCGGAGTTCAAGTACTGCGCGGTGAAGATGGCACTGGGCGGCGCGCCGCCGGAGCAGTCGAGCTACGGCGGCGGGCAGATCCTGGCGGCGGTGTAGGGCCGACGGCAAGCCCTGTCGGGGCCGTCTGCGCGGGTAGCGCAGGCGGCCCTTTTTGTTGGGTGATTATCCGGAGTTTCGGGAAATTGATTGCTGTAGCTTCCGGCTAATCAAATCAATCGTGACAGGCTACGCTTCGGTTCATTCCCTACACAACCCGGAGCCCGCCATGAAAGCCATCGGCCTGACCCAGTACCTGCCCATCTCCGACCCGCGTTCGCTGCAAGACGTGGAGATCGACATGCCCAGCCCCGGCGGCCGCGACCTGCTGGTGAAGGTTGAGGCCGTCTCGGTCAACCCGGTCGACACCAAGGTGCGCGCGCCCAAGGCGCAGGTAGAGCCCGCGCCGCGCGTGCTGGGCTGGGACGCGGCCGGCACGGTGGCCGCCGTGGGGCCGGAGGTGACCCTGTTCAAGGTCGGCGACCCGGTCTACTACGCGGGCAGCATCACTCGGTCCGGCTCCAACGCCGAGTTCCACCTGGTCGATGAGCGCATCGTCGGCCACAAGCCTGCCTCGCTGGATTTCGCCAACGCGGCGGCGCTGCCGCTGACGGCGATCACCGCCTGGGAGGCTCTGTTCGACCGGCTGGGCATTTCGCCCAATGGGGATCACGCCGGGCGCCCGGTGCTGATCATCGGCGGCGCGGGCGGCGTGGGCTCGATCGGCATCCAGCTGGCCAAGGTGCTGGCCGGGCTGACCGTGATCGCCACCGCGTCGCGGCCCGAGTCGCAGGAATGGTGCCGCCGCCTTGGCGCCGACCATATGGTTGACCATCGTGGCGATCTGCCGGCGCAGCTGAAGGCGCTGGGATTTGCCGAGGTCGACTACATCCTCTGCTTCAACGACATCGACGGGCATTTCCCGGCGATGGCTGAAGTGGTCGCCCCGCAGGGCAAGATCTGCACGATCGTCGCAAATACGCGGCCGTTGCCGGTGGAATTACTCAAGAACAAGAGCGCCACCTTCGTCTGGGAATTCATGTTCACGCGCGCCATGTACAGCACGCCCGACATGGTCGCGCAGCATCGTCTGCTTAACGAGGTCACGCGGCTGGTCGATGCCGGGCGCCTGCAGACCACGCTGGGCGAGAACCTGGGGCGCATCAATGCGGAGAACCTGCGGCGCGCGCACGCCATGCTGGAAGGCGGGCGCACTATCGGCAAGCTGGTGCTGGAAGGGTTCTGAGCCGGCGTGCCGCGCCCGGCAAACGACAACGCCCGCCGGGATGTCCCGGCGGGCGTTGTCGTTCCCGGGGCAGGGGTCAGCCCATCTTGCCGAGGATGCTCTGCATCTCGTCGCTATTGAAGGCGCGCAGGGTTTGGGTGCGCACGTTGCCGGCTGCGCCGATGGTCAGCCCGAAGCTGGTCATGGTCTCGTCGTCGGGCGCTTCGACGGTGAGCACGATGTCGTATTCGCCCAGCGTCCAGTAGATGTCTTTCATCTGCACGCCCAGGCGTGCCCCCATCTCGCGCACGGCGGCCGCGCGCTTGGTGGTGTCCTTGACGGTGCGGATGCCCTGGTCGGTGAAGCTGGCTAGCACGATGTAGCGGGTCATGGCGGGACCTCCGGTTATGGTTGGATCGGTCGCCGTCCCGGCGGCGTGCATGGGGCAAGCGGCCGGGGCAGTGGTTCAGGGCTTCGGGGCGTGGCGAGGCGCGAATGGCATGGCGCCTCGCCGTTGATGCTCGCGATGTCTGAGCAACTTCATGCCAACGCATATTGCGCGCCAGTCGGCGCGGCAGGCCAGGATGCGGATCGCGGACGCGCGCTCGGCTGTTCCAGCCGGCAGGTGTGTGCCGGTGTGTTTCAGTTGCGATACTGCGTGCGACTCAGTCCCCTGGGCTGCCACCGTCTGCGCTGTCGGGCGTGTCGAGCGCACGCATGTTGTCCAGCAACTTGAGCAGGTAATGCAGCGTGTGCGTCAGGTCATTGGTAGAAAACCCCGTCAGCGCCTGCTCGTAATAGGCCCGGATCTTCGGCTGCGCCTGGTGCAGCCAGACCTCCCGGCCCGGTTCGCTCATCCGTATCAGCCGTGAGCGGCGGTCGCGGCCGTCCGGGGCCAGCGTGACGTGGCCGTCGCGTTCCATCCGGCTGACCAGTCCTGACAGGTTTTGCCGGCTCACCATCAGGTAGCGGGCCAGGTCGCCCACGCTCATGCCATCGGCGGCTTCCGGACGCGACAACGCGCCGAGCACGGCCCACTGCTGCGTCGTCAGGCCCTCTGCCTCGACGGCTCGTGATCCCGTTTTATGCAACATATTTGCGCATTGGTATAGCCGGAAGAAAAGCCGGTTGGCCAGTTCCATGCGCGCGTTTGTGGGGAGTTCTACTTCTACGTCCGGGTTAACCATAGTCTTTTTCACAGTGTTGGCGTCTTGCGCAGGCAATGGCTGCCTCCTATTATAGGTAAATATATTTACCTAATTGGCGGTGCGATGTGACGGCGTCATGGCCGGCAAGATAGCACCGGAATCCTGAAAGGAGAACGCTGTGCAAGGACTTGAAGGCAAGACGGTCATCGTGACCGGTGGTGGCGGTGGTATCGGCGGTGCAACGTGTTTGCGCTTTGCGCGCGCCGGGGCGGCGGTGGGCGTACTCGACCTGAACCCGGAAGCGGCCGAGCGCGTCGCCGGCCAGATCTGCGAGGCTGGCGGGCGGGCGCTGGCGATCCGCTGCGACATCACCGAGCGCGCCAGCGTGGATGCCGCGGTGGCGGCAGTGGAGCAGGGCCTGGGCCCGGTGGACGTGCTGGTCAACAACGCCGGTTGGGATGTGTTCAAGCCGTTCATCAAGACCGAGCCCGCGCAATGGGACCGGCTGATCGCCATCAACCTGATCGGCGCGCTGCACATGCACCACGCGGTGCTGCCGGGCATGGTCGCGCGCCGGCGCGGACGCATCGTCAACATTGCCTCGGACGCGGCGCGCGTGGGTTCGTCCGGCGAGGCGGTCTATGCCGCATGCAAGGGTGGGTTGGTGTCGTTCTCCAAGACGATTGCCCGCGAACATGCGCGCCACGGCATCACCGTCAACGTGGTGTGCCCCGGACCGACCGAGACCGCGCTGTTCGAAGACTACAAGCAGGGTGCGGGCAACCCCGAGAAGCTGGTGGAAGCCTTTACCCGCTCGATCCCGCTGGGCCGCATCGGCCAGCCCGACGACCTGCCCGGCGCGGTGCTGTTCTTTGCCAGCGACGACGCCGGCTTTATCACCGGCCAGGTGCTGAGCGTGTCGGGCGGCCTGACCATGAACGGCTGAGCAAGCAAACACCAGAAAACGGAGACCACCATGCAATACGAAGACATCCTGTACGAAGTGCGCAACGGCGCCGCCTGGATCCTCATCAACCGCCCGGAAAAGATGAACGCCTTCCGCGGGCGCACCTGCGACGAACTGATCCACGCCATCAACCGCGCCGGCTATGACCGCGAGATCGGCGCCATCGTGCTGGCCGGTGCCGGCGAAAAGGCCTTCTGCACCGGCGGCGACCAGTCCGCGCACGAGGGCCAGTACGACGGCCGCGGCACCATCGGCCTGCCGATGGAAGAACTGCACAACGCCATCCGCGACGTGCCCAAGCCGGTGATCGCGCGCGTGCAGGGCTATGCCGTGGGCGGCGGCAACGTGCTGTGCACGATCTGCGATTTCACCATCGCGTCGGACAAGGCCGTATTCGGGCAGGTCGGGCCCAAGGTCGGTTCGGTCGACCCGGGCTACGGCACCGCCTTCCTGGCGCGCGTGGTGGGCGAGAAGAAGGCGCGCGAGATCTGGTACCTGTGCCGCCGCTATCCGGCCGCGGAAGCGCTGGCGATGGGGCTGGTCAATGCGGTGGTGCCGCACGAGCAGCTCGATGCCGAGGTACAGAAGTGGTGCGACGAGATCATGGAGACGAGTCCCACCGCGATCGCCATTGCCAAGCGCTCCTTCAATCTCGATACCGCGCACCAGAGCGGCATCGCCGGCATGGGCATGTACGCGCTCAAGCTCTATTACGACACCGAGGAATCGCGCGAAGGCGTGCGCGCTTTCCAGGAAAAGCGCAAGCCCGAGTTCCGCAAGTACGCGAAGTAAGCCGTGCCGTCCGAACCAGCGGAGACCACCATGAATCCCTATCTTGACGAAGACCTGACGGCGCTGGCCGAGCAAGCGCGCCGCTTTGCCGATGCGCGCGTGGCGCCCGGCTACCTGGAGCGCGACCGCACCCGCGTGCTGGACCGCGCGCTGATGCGCGAAATGGGCGAGATGGGCTTTATCGCGCCCGAACTGCCGGAGCAGTATGGCGGGCAGGGCATGGGCTCATTGGCCGCCGGCGTGATCCATGAAGCCGTGGCGCGTGCCGACCTGAGCCTGTCGTACATCAACTTGCTCGCGTCGCTCAATGGCCAGATCCTGGCGCACCATGCGCAGCCGGAAATCGCCGGACCGTGGCTGCAGCGCCTGACGCGCGGCGAGGCGCTGCTGGCAATCGCGCTGACCGAGCCGCGCGGCGGCTCCGACGCGGCCAGCCTGCGCCTGCGCATGGAGCGCGATGGCGACGTCTACGTGCTCAACGGCGAGAAGACCTCGATTTCCGCCGCCGACCAGGCCGATGCCGCGGTGGTCTTTGCCCGCAGCGGCACCGTCGAGTCCGGCGCGCGCGGCGTGTCTGCGCTGCTGGTGCCGATGGACCTGCCGGGCATCACGCGCAACCGCTTCGACTGCCACGGCCAGCGCGCCATCGGGCGCGGCTCGATCTTCTTCGAGAACGTGCGCGTGCCGGCCAGCCACCTGCTCGGCAAGGAGGGGGAGGGGTTCGTGCAGGTGATGCAGGGCTTCGACTTCTCGCGCGCGCTGATCGGCCTGCAGGTGCTGGCGGTGGCGCAGGCCGCGCTGGACGAGACCTGGGCCTACGTGGCCGAGCGCCAGGCCTTCGGCAAGCCGCTGTCGGCCTTCCAGGGCGTGTCGCATCCGCTGGCCGATTTCGAGACCCAGGTGCAGGGTGCGCGCCTGCTGTGCCTGCAGACGCTGTGGCTCAAGGACCGTGGCCTGCCGCATACCGCCGAGGCGGCGATGTGCAAGTGGTGGGCGCCCAGGCTGGCGTACGACGTGGTGCACCAGTGCCTGCTGTCGTTCGGCCACGGTGGTTATGACCGCGGCGTGATGGAGCAGCGCCTGCGCGATGTGCTGGGCTTCCAGATCGGCGACGGCACGGCACAGATCATGAAGACCATCATTGCCCGCACGCGCGCGGGGCGCGAAGCCGTACCGGCCTGAAGCGGCGCCACGACCGCCGAGCCGTCCGATAAAGAGGAGACACCCATGGATTTCGACGCCGTACTGATCGCGCCGCGCCGTGCCGCCAGCATTGCCGCCAGGCATTGGCATGACCGCACCGTCAACGACTACCTGGCCGCCTGCGTGCGCGACCGGCCCGACGCCCCAGCGCTGACGGCGCTGAGCCTCGACAGCGGCAGCATGACACGCTTCACCTGGCGCGAACTGGCCCGGATGGCGGACCGGGTAGCGATGGGTCTCAGCCGCCTCGGCATCGGCGCGCAGGATGTGGTGTCATGCCAGCTCCCGAACGGCTGGCACCTGACTGTGCTGTATCTCGCCTGCTCGCGGCTGGGCGCGGTGCTCAACCCGCTGATGCCGATCTTCCGCGAGCGCGAGCTGTCGTTCATGCTGGCGCATGCGCAATGCAAGGTGGCGGTGGTGCCGCAGCTGTTCCGCGGCTTCGGCCATGCCCAGATGCTGCAGGGTTTGCGCGAGGCATTGCCGGCGCTGCGCCACATCGTTGTTGCCGGCGGTGATGGCGCGGACAGCTTTGAAGCACTGCTTAGCGGTCCCGCCTGGGAATATGAGCCCGATGCCGCCAACATCCTGCTGCGCAGCTGTCCCGGCCCGGACGACGTCACGCAGCTGATCTACACCTCCGGCACCACCGGCGAGCCCAAGGGCGTGATGCATAGCGCCAACACGCTGTTCTCCAACATCGTCGCCTACGCCGAACGGCTGCGCCTGACCAGCGACGATGTGGTGCTGATGGCGTCGCCGATGGCGCACCAGACCGGCTTCATGTATGGACTGCTGATGCCGGTGTTGCTGGGGGCGCATGCTGTGCTGCAAGACATCTGGGACCCGGCGCGCGCGGCCGCGCTGATCCGCGAGGAGGGCGTGACCTTCACCATGGGTTCGACGCCGTTCCTGACCGATCTGGCGCGTGTGGTGGCGGAGTCCGGCACGCCGGTTCCCAGCCTGCGCATCTTCCTGTGCGCCGGTGCGCCGATTCCCGGCGCGCTGGTCGAGCGCGCCCGCGAGGCGCTCGGCGCGAAGATCGTATCGGCCTGGGGCATGACGGAGAACGGTGCGGTTACCACCACGCTGCCGGATGACAGCGACGAGCGCGCCTCGACCACCGACGGCTGCCCGCTGCCAGGCGTCGAAATACGCATCGTGGACGGCACCGACGCCGACGTGCCGCCCGGCGAAACCGGCCGCCTGCTGGTGCGCGCCTGTTCCAACTTCGGTGGCTACCTGAAGCGCCCGCAGCTCAACGGCACCGATGCCGACGGCTGGTTCGACACCGGCGACCTCGCACGGCTGGATGCCAGCGGCTACCTGCGCATCGCCGGGCGCAGCAAGGACGTGATCATCCGCGGCGGCGAGAACATCCCCGTGCTGGAGGTCGAGACCCTGCTGTACCGCCATCCCGCGGTCTCCCAGGTGGCCATCGTCGCCTATCCCGACGAGCGCCTGGGCGAGCGCGCCTGCGCCTTCGTGGTACCGCGCGCCGGCCAGCCGTTCGACCAGGCGGCGATGGTGGACTGGCTCAAGGCGCAGAAAATGGCGCTGCAGTACATCCCCGAGAAGCTCGTGGTGCGGGACGCCTTGCCGGCCACGCCCGCCGGGAAGATCCAGAAATTCCGGCTGCGCGAGATGCTGCGCGGTGACGCGTCCTGAAGCTGGTTCCGCGGTGGCCCCGGCCACCGCGGAACGGCGCGCAAGCGCTCAGCGGCATTGCTTGTGCGCCGCGCTGACTGCGTCGCCAAACAACTCGGCCACCAGGTCGATCTCGGTCTCGCCGATGACCAGCGGTGGCAGGAAGCGCACCGTGGCGCCGTGGCGTCCGCCCAGTTCGACGATCAGCCCGCGCTGCAGGCATTCGCGTTGCACCGTGCGCGCGAAGGTGCCGTCGGCCGGGTAGGCGCCCACCGCATCGGCCTCGGCACGTTCGTCGATCAGTTCCACCCCGATCATCAGGCCGCGCCCGCGCACTTCGCCGATCGCGGGGCACGCGGTATGCAACTGCCGCAGCCGCGTGGCGAGGCGCTGGCCCATGGTCTCGGCATGGGCGACGATGCCTTGCGCGACCAGGGTGCGGATGGTGGCGGAGCCCGCCGCCATCGCCAGCTGGTTGCCGCGGAAGGTGCCGGCGTGCGCGCCCGGTTGCCACGCGTCGAGAGCGCTGTCGTAGATCACCACCGACATCGGCAAGCTGCCGCCGATCGCCTTGGACAGGACCAGCACGTCCGGCACGATGCCGGCATGCTCGAACGCGAACATGCGCCCGGTGCGG
Organism: Cupriavidus sp. FW305-27; assembly: GCF_058787995.1. NCBI lineage: Bacteria > Pseudomonadati > Pseudomonadota > Betaproteobacteria > Burkholderiales > Burkholderiaceae > Cupriavidus > Cupriavidus sp. FW305-27. The sequence continues at coordinate 114,617 of NZ_JBYTAG010000004.1, read as the reverse complement.
CCGAGCCCGGTCTGCACTTCGTCGAGCACCAGCGCGATGCCGTGCTCGCGCGTGATGCGGCGCAGTTCGCGCAGCCAGCGCGCGGGCGCGGGGATCACGCCGCCTTCGCCCTGTACCGCTTCCACCACCACCGCCGCCGGCGGCAGCACGCCGGACTCCGGGTCGGCCAGCATCTGCTCGATATAGCGCAGGCCCGCGTCGATGCCGGCGTCGCCGCGCAGGCCGAACGGGCAGCGGTAGTCATACGGGTAGGGCAGGAACTGCACGCTGCCGCCGAGCGCACCCAGCGGCGCCTTGGGGCCGAGGTTGCCCATCAGCGCCAGCGTGCCGTGCGTCATGCCGTGGTAGCCGCCGGCAAAGCTCAGTACCGTATGGCGTCCGGTGGCGGTCTTGGCCAGCTTGAGCGCTGCCTCGATGCCGTCGGCGCCGGTCGGGCCGCAGAACTGGATACGGGCGCGCGCTGCGAACTCGGGCGGCAGCAGGCCGAACAGGTCGTCGATAAAGCGGTCCTTGACCGGCGTGGCCAGGTCCAGCGTATGCAGCGGCAGGCCGCTGTCGAGCGTGTCGCGCAGCGCGCGCACTACTGCCGGGTGGTTGTGGCCGAGCGCCAGCGTGCCGGCGCCGGCCAGGCAGTCGATGAAGAGCTGGCCGCTGGTATCGCGCAAATACACGCCATAGCCCTGTTCCAGCGCCAGCGGGATGCGGCGCGGATAGGAGCGGGCGTTGGACTCGCGCGCGGACTGGCGCTGCAGGTAGGGGTTGTCGTCGAGCCGGATGGGCGCTTGCCGGACGAAGGCGCCAGCCGAGAACGGCGCGGGTTGGCCGTGGGCATGCGTGGCGAGCGAGGGAGGCGTCATGGTGTCGTTCCTAACGGGGGCGTTGAACAGGGACGTTGACTGCGGGGCCCGGCATCGAGGCTGCCGGACAAGTTGGGTTGGCCGCGCGCGCAGGCAGCTCGCGCGGCGGATACTGCCGGTGCACGACGCGCGCGGCGGCCAGTGGCGTGGCCAGGCTGGCAACGTAGCGGGTATCGTGATCGGGCTGGCCACACGCATCGTGGATATGCCAGACGCGCAGGTCGGCCCCGGCGCGCGCCAGCGGCGGCACGCAGGCAGCGCACGCCGGCAGCGCCACGCGTACCGATTGCGGCGCAGCCGACAGCCCGGTGCCGACGGCCTTGCTGCACGCTTCCTTGGCGGTCCACAGGCGCAGGAAGGCGAGCATGGCGTCCTGCGGCTGGCGCTGCGCCAGCGCGCTCAGCCAGCGAATTTCGTCGGGGGCGCAGGCCACGGCCGCGCTGTCGTGCCAGGCGGGCCACGACATGTCGGCGCGCCAGGCTTCGATGTCGATCCCGACCGGCTCGCATGACAAGGCAATCACGGCGCGCGTGCCGCTGTGGCTGACGTTGAACTGCAGGGCCGTTGTGTCCTTGCCGCCGAGTTCGGGCTTGCCGAAAGCGTTGGCGACCAGCGACACGGCGTCGGGCGCCATGCGCAGGCAGTGCCCCAGGATCGCGCGCAGGGCCGAGCGCGCCGCGGTGAAGCGGGCGCGGTCGGCGGGCTGCCGGAACGCGGCGGCGCGCACGCGTTCATCTGCTGATAACGTGGACAGGTCTGCCGCGGCGTCGACTGCCACGTGCCAGACGTGGATCTCGCCGTGCGCTGGCGCGGCCATGTCAGGCGAGAGCATGGCCGTGGTCTCCGGCGGTGCGGATCGCGCAACCGAGTGCGGCTTCTGTGACCGCGTCCAGCACGTCCTGCGCCGCTTCATGCAGGAAGAAATGCCCGCCCGCGAATAGCCGGTGGCTGCAGTCGTGCAGGGTCTCGTCGCGCCACGCCGCCAGCATCGCGGGCGGGGCGTGGACGTCGTCCCTGCCGCCGAGCACGGTGACCGGACAGCCCAGCCGCGGGCCGGGACGGTAGCGCCAGGCCTCGCACAACGCGATATCCGCGCGCAGCACGGGCAGGAAGAAGGCGAGCGCTTCCGGCGTTTCGCGGATCTCGGCCGGCATGCCGCCCATGGCGGCGATGACGTCGGCAAAGGCGCCGTCCGGCAGGCTGCTGAACGGCGGCCGTGCCGACGGCAGCGCGGGCGCGCCGCGCCCGGACACCACCAGCGCGGCAGGGGAGAGGCCATGCACGGTCTCGAGCACGCGCGCGGTCTCGAACCCCAGCAGCGCACCCATGCTGTGGCCGAACAGCGCAAAGCGCGGCGCTTCGGCTCGGGCCGCGCGCGCGATCGAGGCGGCCAGCGCGCTGGCCAGCGCATGGATCGATGCGCCATGCGGTTCGGCAGTGCGCGTGCCGCGTCCGGGCAGGCATACCGGCGCCAGCTCGATCGCGGCAGGCAGCGCGGCGCGCCAGCCGTGGTACGCGGTATGGCCGGCGCCGGCATAGGGCAGGCAGTACAGGCGCACGCGATCGCCGGCAGCCGGCCCGCTGCGGCCCGGCATCACGGCGTACCAGGGATCGCGCATCGGCTGCGCGGGGCTCATGCGCCGGCCAGCGCGCGCTGCAGGCTCAGCGGACGCATATCGGTCCAGACCGTCTCGATATGCGCCAGGCACTCGTCGCGGCTGCCCTGGAAGCCCACGCTGGCCCATCCTGCCGGTACGGGCTTGTAGTCGGGCCAGATCGAATACTGGCCTTCATCGTTGCGGACGACGTGGAAACGCGTGTCGGGATGATCCCAGCTCATGGCTGTGCTCCTTCAGGTGGTTTGAGTTGCCGTCGCAGTCGGTGCCGCGCCGGCAAGGAAAACGTTGAAGACAACAAAAACGTCGAAGGCTACATCGTAAATGATAATGATTTGTATTTCCATTCGTAAATATTTCCGGTAGACTCGCCTTCCATCCAATGTGCAGACATTGTTCGCGTGGCCGCGCCCCTCCCGCCTCAGGCCCCGCTGCAACGCCTCTTCCGGCGCCGTGCGGCAAGCGCGAACGAACCCAGCGAGGGAACAGGGATATGGATTTGGACACGACCGCTACCATCGCCGACCTCCATGCGGACCATCGCGCCGGCTCCGGCGCGGCTGCCACCGCAGCGACAACCGGGGCGGGCGCGCTGCGCACCGCGCCGATGTTTGCGCACAGCGCGCTGCCGCTGGTGGTCACGCCCGACGGCGATACCGACTGGCGCCGCCAGTTCGGCGCCATGGCCGCGATCGCCACGGAGCAGTTGCCGCGCGTCGGCGGCGTGCTGTTCCGCGGCTTCCGCTTTGACGACGATTCGGATTTCCGCGCCTTCGCCAGCGCCTTCGGCCATCCGCTGCTGAGCTATGAGTTCGGCTCGACGCCGCGCTCGCAGGTGAAGGAGGGCGTCTATACCTCCACCGAATACCCGGCGCACCAGGTCATCCCGCTGCATAACGAGCAGTCGTACACGCTGCAATGGCCGATGAAGATCTGGTTCCATTGCGTGCAGCCGAGCGAGACGGGAGGCGAGACGCCCATCGCCGACAGCCGGCTGGTCTACCAGCGCCTGGACCCGGTCATCCGCGAGCGCTTTGCCGCGCGCCGCCTGATGTACGTGCGCAACTACGGCAACGGCCTCGACCTGAGCTGGCAACGCGCCTTCAACACCGATGACCGCGCGCAGGTGGAGCGCTTCTGCCGCGCCCAGCAGATCGATTTCGCATGGAAGGCCGACGGCGAGCTGCGCACGCGCCAGCTATGCCAGGCCGTCGCGCGGCATCCGGTGACCGGCGAGATGGTGTGGTTCAACCAGGCCCACCTGTTCCATGTCTCGGGGCTCGCGCCCCACGTGCGCGAGGCCCTGCTCGCCGTGGTCGGCAGCGTCGACGAACTGCCGCGCAATGTCGTCTACGGCGACGGCGCGCCGCTGGAGGACGACGCCCTTGCCACCATCCGCGCCACGCTCGACGCCTGCACCGTGCGCTTCCCCTGGCAGCAGGGCGATGTGCTGATGCTCGACAACATGCTGGCCGCCCACGGGCGCGGCACCTTCAGCGGCCCGCGCCGCGTGATCGTCGCCATGGCCGAGCCCGCGCCGCCCGGCCTGGGCTGATCCCGCCGCCGTCCCGATGCCCACTGGCCGCCCTGCGGGCCAGGGCCTTGTCATCTCCAACGTTTTCGCCATGTCGTCTTCCGTAGCTTCCCTGCCGGCAGAAACCGGCGCCCTGATGCGAACTCTGCGCGCCGATGGCGTGCGCCAGCGCCTGCTGGACGGGCGCTGGCGCGTGGCCGATGACTGCGCCGCCAGCGCTGAGGCGCTGGACGCCGCGGCCGCGCTGCTCGCCACGCGCGCCGCCGAGGCCGATGCCTGGCTGGCCGCGCATCCCGGCTATTTCGACCGCTATCCCGCCGGCCCCGGGCAACTGGCGCTGCTGGCCTTCCATCGCCGCCATCCGCACAGCGCCGCGTACAACATGGTGTTCACGATCGAGCTGGCGCCGGGGCTGCGCTTCGACCTGCTGGAGCAGGCCGCGCGCCATGTGGTGGATTGCCACGAGGCGCTGCACAGCGCCTACCTGGACGAGGACGGCGAGATCGTGATGGCACGGCCGGCCGGCTTTGCAGCCGAGGTTTCGCTGACGCGCGTCGACGGCCTTGCCGAGGCCGATCTGATGGCCTGGTTCGAGCGCGAAGCGGACGAGCCGTTCGACCCCGACGCGGGCCAGGTCTGCCGCTTCCGCTTCCTGGTCTCGCGCCAGGCCGACGGCACCGAGCGCATGTGGATGTGTGCCGGCATGCACCATATCGCCGGCGACTATCTCGGCTTCGAGACGGTTTGCGACCAGATCCTTGCGACCTACGAAGCGCTGCGTGCCAAGGACCCGGCCAGTCCGCCGATGGCGTCGCAGGTGGGCCGCTACCGCGACTGGCTGGTGCGCCAGCGCCAGTTGCTGGCGGGGCCGCGTGGTGCATCGCTGCGCGCCTACTGGGACAGCGTACTCGAGGACGCGCCCGCGGCGCCGGCCCTGGCCGGCGAGCGCGCTGTCGAGCCCCGCCTGCGCGGCGCCGAGATTGAATTCCACCTGACGGCGCAACAGACGCAGGGCCTGCGCGACCTGGCCGCGCGGCTCGAGGTCAGCGTCTTCGTGGTGATGCTGGCGCTGTTCAAGACCGTGCTGCACCGGGCCAGCGGCGAGGACGACTTCCTCGTCGGCACGCCCACGGCCGGACGCTCCGGCGCGCAGCATGCCGACCTGATCGGCTATACGCTCAACGCCGTGCCGCTGCGCGCGGATTTCTCCGCCAACCCGGCCTTTGCCACGGTGGTGCGCGACTGCGCCCGCCAGATGCGCGGCGCCTTGCGCCACCAGCAATATCCGCTGGCGCGCATGGGCGGCGCGGATCGCAGCCTGGGGCCCTTGTTCCGGCATATGACGACCTTCGTGCCAGTGGGTCCGCGCAAGGTGCTGGGCCGCTACCTGGTGCGCGAATACCTGGCCACGCAGCGCGGCGCGGCCAACGACATGAACCTGCGCTGGCAGGACGAAGGCGAACGCCTGCGCGGCCAGTGGCGCTACGACGCTGACCGCTTTGCCCCGGAGGCCGTGCTGCGGCTGATCGCGGCGCTGCGGGTTGCGGTGGACGTGGTGCTCGACAACGCCGAAGTGCGTGTCGGTGATCTGTCCTTGTTCGATGCGGCGGTGCTTTCGCATGCGCAGGCCAGTGGTGCCGCAACGCAGGTCCACGCCACCGCGCTGGCGGCCTTCGAGGCCGGCGTGCGCGCGCATCCGGAGCGCCTCGCGGTAGACGCTGCCGATGCGCAGTTGTCCTACGGTGCGCTCGACGCCGGCGCTGACGCGCTTGCCTCGCGATTGCAGCAAGGTGGCGTGCGCCCCGGCGACGTGGTCGGCCTGCTGCTGCCGCGAGGCGCCGGCATGGCCGTGGCCATGCTCGCCTCGTGGAAAGCGGGCGCCGCGTTCCTGTGCCTCGACGCAGCCATGCCCGCCGCGCGGCTGGCACAACTGGCGGCAGATGCGGACCTGAAAGCGGTAGTGGGCGAGGGGGGCCAGCCGCAGTGGCTGGCGGACGTGTTGCCCGATGCCGGCTGGCATGCCGCATCCCTGCAAGTCGATGCCGCAACCCTCCCGGCGACATGGCCCGCTGCCGTGCCCGCCCAGCCGGCCTACCTGATTTACACCTCCGGCTCGACCGGCACGCCCAAGGCAGTGGTGGTGACGCAAGGCAACCTTGCGCACTACGCCGCTGGCGTGCTGCACGCGCTGGCCCTGCCGGCGGGATCGTCGATGGCGTCGCTGTCCTCCGTGACAGCGGACCTGGGCCACACCGCCTGGTTCGGCGCGCTGCTGGGCGGCCACACGCTGCGCGTGCTGGACGATGGGCTGGGCGAAGACCCCGAGGCCCTCGCCAGCGCGCTGGCGGCGCGGCCGGTCGATTGCCTGAAGATCGTGCCCTCGCACCTGCGCGCACTGCTGGCCGTCGCCGATCCGGCGCGGCTGGTGCCGCGGCAATGCCTGGTGTTCGGCGGCGAGGCGCTGGATGCGGCGCTGGTGGCGCGCGTGCAGGCGCTGCATCCGGCCTGCCGCGTGGTCAACCACTACGGGCCCACCGAAACCACGGTTGGCTGCCTGACGCACGCGGTGCCATCGGGCGGAGCGCAGGGTGCGATTCCGGTCGGCCGCCCGCTGCCCGGCGTCAGCGCCTACGTGCTGGATCGGCACCTGAATCCCGTGCCGCGCGGCGCGGCAGGCGAGCTCTACGTCGGCGGGGCCGGCGTCGCGAGCGGCTACCTGCGGCGCCCGGCGCTGAGCGCCGAACGCTTCGTGCCGGATCCCTTCCAGCCCGGCGGCCGCCTGTACCGCACCGGCGACCGCGTGCGCATGACTGATGACGGCGCCATCGTCTTCCTCGGCCGTGCCGATGCCCAGGTCAAGATCCGTGGCTTCCGCGTCGAACCCGGCGAAGTCGAAGCCTGGCTGCGCCAGGCGCCGCACGTGCGTGATGCGGTGGTGCTGGCGCAGCCCTCGCCCGCAGGCGAAGGCCTGCGGCTGGTCGCCTATCTCGTGCCCGCCGACGGATTCGACCTGGCCGCGTTGCGCACCGCCATGGCTGCCGCACTGCCGGCGCCGATGCTGCCGGCGGCCTTCGTGCAGTGCGACGCCTTCGCGCGACTGCGCAACGGCAAGGTCGATCGCAAGGCCTTGCCGCCGGTGCCCGATGAGGTCGCCGCGCCCGTCCGCGCTACACCGCAGGATGACACCGAGGCTACGCTGGCGCGCCTGTGGGCGAGCGTGCTCGGGCGCGATGCCGTCAGCGCCGACGACAACTTCTTCGCCTTCGGCGGCGACTCCATCCTCGGGCTGCAGCTGGTCGCGCAAGCGCGCCAGGCCGGTCTGGCGCTGACCCCCAAGCTGCTGTTCGCCCATCCCACGCCCTCGGCATTGGCCGCCGCACTGCGCGCGGGCGCCGCACCGGCCGACGCAACCGCTGCCATCGAGCAGACGCTGCGCACCCTCTGGCGCGAGATCCTGCAGCGCGACGAGATCGACCGCGACGCCGACTTCTTTGCGCTCGGCGGCGATTCCATCCTGGCGCTGCAGATCGTGGCCAAGGCCCGCGCGCAGCAGCTGATGCTGGCGCCCAGGGACCTGTTCGCGCACCCGACGCTGGCGCGCCTGTCGGCGCATCTCGCCGCGCGCGCACAACCTGCCGCCGCTCCCGCTGCGACGCCGGCCGTGGCACAGCCATTTGCGCTGAGCGGTCGCGACGCGGCAGCACTGGAGCGCCTGCGCGCCGCGCAGGGCGGCATCGAGGATGCCTATCCGCTGTCGCCGCTGCAGGAAGGGCTGCTGTTCCACCACCTGCGCGACGGCGGCAACGGCGCCTATGTCAACCAACTGGTGCTGGAAATCGACGGGCCGCTCGACCCGGCGCGGATGGCCGCCGCGTGGCAGGCGCTGCTCGACGCCCACCCGATCCTGCGCACCACCTTTATCGCGCCGGGCGAAGCCGGTTGCGGCGACCGCGCGCTGCAATGCGTGCATGCCCGCGCCACGCTGCCCGTGGCCGTCGAGGACTGGCGCGGCGAAGACGGCCCGGCGCTGGCCGAGCGTCTGGCAGCCTGGTGCCGCGCCGACCGCGCGCGTGGTTTCGACCCGGCTGCGCTGCCGCTGATGCGGCTGGCACTGCTGCGCACCGGCGAGCAGGGATGGTGGCTGGTCTGGAGCCGGCACCACCTGATCGTCGACGGCTGGGGCTCGGTGCAACTGCTCGACGAGGCGCTGGCCCGCTACGCCGATCCGGCCCACGCGCCGGCGCCGCGCCGGCCGTATCGCGACTATATCGCCTGGCTCGCCGCGCAACCCGCGACGGCGCGGCAGGCCTTCTGGCGCGAGGCCTTCGCCGGCCTGCCCGGTCCCACCGTGCTGCCGGGCATCGCGCCGGCGGCCGCGAACCACAGCGCGGCGCCGCTGTGCCGCGACCTGGTGCTGCCGGCCGGACTCGATTCCAGCCTGCGCGCGCTGGCCGCCGCGCATCGCGTCACCCTCAACACTGTGATGCAGGCGGCGTGGGGCATCGTACTGGCGCGCCATTGCGGCAGCGACGATATCGTCTTCGGCGTGACCTCGGCCGGCCGGCCCCCGGGCCTCGACGGCGCCGAGCGCATGCTGGGCGTGTTTATCAACACACTGCCGCTGCGTCTGCGTCCGCGCGGCCCGCTGGCGGTGACGGACTATCTGCAGGCTACCCAGCAAGCCGGCGTCGCCATGCGCGAGTTCGAACATGCCGCGCTGGCCGAGATCCAGGCGCAGGCCGGTGCCGGTGGCGCGCTGTTCGACACGCTGATGGTGTTCCAGAACCTGCCCGACCTGAACGACCGGGCGCGCGAGGTGGCGTGCCTGCGCCTGCGCCAGCACGACAACATCGAGCAGACCCACTACGGCCTGACGCTGGAAGTGATGCCCGATCGTCGCTTCACCGTCCGCTTCACCTGCGATGCCGGCCGAGTTGAGGCGGGACGCCTCGCGCAATGGATGGACGCGTACGCGGCCGCGCTGGCATCGCTGGCCGAGGGCGCGGCGCATGTCGGTGCCGTCGATCTGCTTGACCCCGCCACGCACACGCGGCTGCAGGCTTGGGGCGCCAGCGATGACACCAGCGTCTCGCAGGCAGCCCTGCACGACGACTACGTACAGCGCGTGGCGTGCCGCGTCGCCGCGCATCCGGAGCGCGTGCTGGCGCGCTGCGGCGATGCCGCACTGACCTATGGCGACTGGTGGCAACGTGCCGGCCGGCTCGCCGGGGGCCTGCGTTCCGCGGGCGTGGCGCAGGATGACGTCGTCGCAGTGCTGCTGCCGCGCGGGCTCGACTGGCTGGTCGCGCTGGCCGGAATACTGCGCGCAGGCGCGGCCTGGGTGCCGCTTGACGTCAGCCATCCCCCGGCACGCTGGCAACAGGTGCTGGCACAGGCGCGCCCCGCGCAGGTGCTGACCGATGCTGCAGGCGCCGCCGCGCTCGCCGAGGCAGGGATCGCAGGCGCCCGGACGCTGGCAGCCGTAGAGGCCTCCGCCGCGGGAACGACGGCACTGCACACATCCTCGCACCCCGCCCAGCTCGCCTACGTGCTGTTCACCTCCGGCTCGACCGGCGTACCCAAGGGCGCGATGGTCACGCGCGCCGGCATGCTCAACAACATGCTGGCCAAGGTGGTGCCGCTCGGGCTGGGCGAGGGCGACGTGATCGCCCAGACCGCGCCGCCGTGCTTCGACATCTCGGTATGGCAGGCGCTCGCCGCGCCGCTGTTCGGCGCCCGCGTGGAGGTCGTCGCCGACGACGTGGTGCGCGATCCGTCCGCGCTGACGGCGCTGCTCGCGCAGCGCGGCGTCACGCTGTTCGAACCGGTGCCGTCGCTGCTGCAAGCTGTGCTGGACTGCCAGGCCGCGGAGGGCCGCGACGCGCCGCTGCCGGCGCTGCGCTGGGTGCTGCCCACCGGCGAGGCGCTGCCGCCCGCGACCGCGCGCGCGTGGTTCGGGCGCTATCCGGCGGTGCCGCTGATGAATGCCTACGGGCCCGCGGAATGCTCGGACGACGTGGCCTTCCACCCCTTGTCTGCCGATAGCCTGGGGCAGGGCAGCGACACCGTGCCGATCGGCCGTCCCACCGCCAATGCCGTGCTGCAGGTGCTCGATGCCGACGGCAACCTGGCCGCACCCGGCGTGATCGGCGAGGTCGCGGTGGCCGGCGCTGGCGTGGGCCGGGGCTACCTGGCCGACCCGCGCCGCACCGCGGCCGCCTTCGTGCCCGATCCGACCGGCGCCCCGGGCAGCCGCCGCTACCTGACCGGCGACCTCGGCCGCTGGCAGGCCGGCGGCGTGCTGGAATACGTGGGCCGCAAGGACTTCCAGGTCAAGCTGCGCGGCTACCGCATCGAGCTGGGCGAGATCGAGGCCGTGCTGGCCGCGCATCCCGCCGTGCGCCAGGCGCTGGTGACGGTGTACCAGGCCGCCGGCAGCGAATGGCTGACGGCCTACTGGCAGCCAGGAGCCGGCCAGGCCGTGCTGGAAGCCGAGCTCGCCGCCAGCGTCGCGGCGCGGCTGCCGGCCTACATGGTGCCGGCCGCGTGGGTGCGCATGCCGGCCTGGCCGCTCAACGCCAACGGCAAGATCGACCGCAAGGCGCTGCCCGCGCCGCAGGTGGCAGCCGCCGGCGAGGAGGGCGATCCCCCGGCCAACCCGGTCGAGCAAGCCGTGGCGGAAATCTGGGAGGCACTGCTGCCCGGCGTGCGCGTTGGCCGCGACAGCCATTTCTTCCGCCTCGGCGGCCATTCGCTGATCGCCACCCGCGTGGTCGCGCGCTTGCGTGCCGCCGGCCACGCACAGGCCGCGCTGCGCGATGTGTTCGAAGCCCCGGTGCTGCGCGACTTTGCCGCGCGCCTGGCCACGGCGGCGCCCGCGGCGGCGATCCCGGCGCTGGTGCCCGTGCCTCGCGTTGCACGCATGCCGGTATCACTGGCGCAGCAACGGCTGTGGCTGGTCGAGCGCCTGCAGGGCAATGCCGGTGCCGCCTACAACATGGCCGGCGCGCTGCGCCTGCGCGGGCCGCTGGATGTCGCTGCGCTGCGCCAGGCCCTGGCCGCCGTGGCCGCTCGCCACGAGGTCCTGCGCACCGCCTATCCCGACGACGACGGCGAACCGTTCGCCAGCATCGGTGCTGCCGCAGGCATCGACCTGCCGGTGGCCGACCTCCAGGCACTCGCGCCCGAGACCCGCGACGCGGCGCTGCGCGAAGCCATGCGTGAACACGCGTCACGGCCCTTCGCGCTCGACCAGGCGCCGCTGTGGCGCGCCACGCTGCTGCGCTGCGCCCCGCAGGAACACGTGCTGCTGGTCGCGATGCACCACCTGGTGTCCGACGGCTGGTCGGTCGGGCTGCTGGTCGACGAGATCACCCATGGCTACCGCCGCGCACTGGCGCCGGACCAGGTCACACCGCTGCCGCCGCTGGCCCTGCAATACGCCGACTACGCCGCCTGGCAACGCGACTGGCTGCGCGGCGCCGCGCTCGACCGGCTGACCGCCTACTGGCGCGGCGCGCTCGCCGGCGCGCCGGCGGCGCTGGCCTTGCCGGCCGACCGCGCCCGCCCGCCGGTGGCGCGCATGGAAGGCGATGCCGTGCCGCTGCATATCGATGCCGCGCGCATGGCACAAGTGCATGCGCTGGCCCGCGCCGAGCAGGTCACGCCCTTCGTCGTGCTGTTGGCCAGCTTCCAGTGCTGGCTGCACCGTGTCACCGGCATGGACGACCTGGTGCTCGGCACCGATGTTGCCGGCCGCCACGAGGCGGCGCTGGAGCCCCTGATCGGCTTCTTCGTCAACGTGCTGCCGCTGCGCTCCCGGCGCGTCGCCGGCGCCAGCTTCCGCGACACGCTGGCCGCCTGCCGGCGCGGCGTGCTGGCCGCGTTCGAGCATGACGGCCTGCCGTTCGACCGCATCGTCGAAGCCGCCGGCGTACCGCGCGACCGCAGCCGCAACCCGCTGGTGCAGGCGCTGTTCGTGCTGCAGAACACGCCGGCCGGGCAGCTCGCCATGCCCGGCGTGCAGGCCGACATGCTGCCGCCAGTGGAGCGCAATTCCAAGTTCGACATGGCGCTGTTCCTCGAGCCCGAGGGCGGGCAGGGAGCCGCAGCGCTGCGCGGCGACTGGGTGTTCGCCACAGCGTTGTTCGAGCGGACCACGGTGGCGCGCTTTGCCAGCGAGTGGCTGGCCACGCTGGACGCGCTGCTGCACGCGCCGGACCAGCCCGTCGACCACGTCACCGAACTTGTCCCGGGCGCCGCGCGCCCGACCCAACCGAAACCCGAGGAGTCCCGAAACATGGAAACCAGCCAACGCATGGCGGCCAAGCTCGACCAGCTCAAATCGCTGGCGCGGCCGCGCCCGGCCACCCTCGCTCCCGCCACTCCGGTTCCGTCCGCCGCCGACCCGGCCAGCCAGGTGCGGCTGCGCCCGCTGCGGGCCGGTGAGGTCTTTCCCATCGTGATCGAGCCGGCGGCGCCCGGCCTGGATCCCGTCGCCTGGGCCGCCCGGGCGCGCGGGCTGATCGCCGACACCCTGCATAAACACGCGGGCATCGTCTTCCGCGGCTTCGACCTCCCCACGCCGCAGGCCTTCGAGGCCTTTGCCGAAGCGATGCATCCCGGCCTGTACGGCAGCTACGGCGACCTGCCCAAGAAGGAGGGCGGCCGCAACACCTACCGCTCCACGCCGTACCCCGAACGCCAGATGATCCTGTACCACAACGAAAGCGCGCACCTGGAGCGCTGGCCGCGCAAGCAGTGGTTCTATTGCGAGCTGCCTTCCGCCATCGGCGGCGCCACCCCCATCGTCGACTGCCGCGAACTGCTGCGCCGCCTGCCGCCCGCGCTGGCCGCCGAGTTCGCCAGCCGGCAGCTCATGTATGTGCGCACCTTCACGCCACGGCTGGACGTGGACTGGCGCGACTTCTACAAGACCGAGGACCGCGCTGAAGTGGAAGCGCGCTGCCGCGCCGCCGGCATCGACTGCCGCTGGCTGGACGGCGACATCCTGCAGACCCGCACGGTGTGCCCGGCCATCGTCAGCCACCCGGTCACCGGCGAGCGCAGCTTCTTCAACCAGGTGCAGCTGCACCACGTGTCGTGCCTGGAGGAAGACGTGCGTGAAGACCTGCTCGAGATGGTGGGGCTGGAACGCATGCCGCGCCATGTGATGTTCGGCGACGGCACGCCGATTCCCGACGAGGCGATGAAGCTGATAGGCGAACTGTACGAGGCCTGCGCCGTGCGCTTCGACTGGCAGCGCGGCGACGTGGTGATGCTCGACAACATGCTGGCCGCGCACGCCCGCGACCCCTATGAAGGCCCGCGCAAGATCGTCGTCGCGATGGGCGATATGTTTGACCGCACCCAGCCCGACGGCAATGCCGCCGCGGTGCCGCAGGAGAACGCCGATGCCTGAGCTGCAGTCCGCCTGGACCCCGACACCCGAACAACAGGCCGCATGGCAGCAATGGTGCGACACGCCGGGGCCGCGCGCGCATGTGGCGCGGATCGCTCTGCACGGGCAGTCCGACCCTGCCGCAGTGGATGCCGCGCTGGGGGCGCTGCGTGTGCGGCACGAATCGCTGCGTACCGCATATATTGACAATGGCAACGAGCTGGTGGCCTGCGTGCCGCAGGCGGGCACCAACGGTGCCGCCACGGCCATCGCCGCGCCCGGCGATGCGCCGTCGCTGCCTGCGCTCGACCCGGCCACCGGCGACGTACTGCGCGCCTGCATCAGCCCTCTGCCCGCGGGCGGCGCCACCCTGTGGCTGCTGGTTAGTCCGCTGGCGGCTGACCGCGGCACCGTGCTGAAGCTTGCCGAAAACATGCGCGATGCATTGGATGCGCCGGCACGGATCGATGGCGATGAGGAATTGCCGCTGCAATACGCGCAATACGCCGACTGGCAGCAAGGCGCGCGCCTGGGCGAAGACGGCACCGGCAGCGCCGGCCGCGCGTACTGGCAGGCGCAGGCCGCCGGCCTGCCGGCCCCGCTGCGCATCCCCGATGCGCTGGCAGGAAGCGCCGCCGCGCAAGGTAGCGACACCTGGCGCCACACGCTGCATGGCGCGCACCGGCAGGCGCTGGCCGCATCGGCACGACAGTTCGGCACCACGCCCGAGCGCGTGGTGCAGGCGGCCTGGTGGACCGTGCTGGCGCGCCTGTGCGCGCAGCCGGTGTTCAGCGGTGCCTGGCTGCATGATTGCCGCCGCGACTACGACGTGATGGCCGATGCCGCCGGCGTATTCGTCAAGGCGCTGCCGGTCAGCGTGGCTTGGGACGCGCAGCGCAGCGTGGCCGAGCACTGGCGCGCCTGGCTGCCCGCGCTCGACAGCCACGCCGCGTGGCAGGAAGCCTGGCAGCCCGGGGAGGCCGCGCCCCGTATCGGGTTTGCGGTAGCACCGCTGCCGCCCGCCGGCGTGGCGATGGCCAGCCCGGCATGGGCCGGCTTCGACCTGGTGTGCGAGGCACTCGATGACGGGCAGGGCATGGCGGCGCTCGCGCTGCATGCGCGCGCAGGCGTCCTGCATCCGCGCGTCGCGCAGTGGGTGCTGGCGCATCTGGCGGCACTGATCGGCACTTTGCCTGCGGCGCTCGACACGCCGCTGGAATCGCTGTCATGGCCTGCCGACGATACCTTGCGCGTGCCGCAGTGCTGGACGGGCGAAACGCCCGTGGATGCGGGGCAGACCCTGCTCGCACGCATCGCGCAGCATGCCCGGCAGACACCGGATGCACCCGCGCTCGATGCCGCGGACCTGGTGCTCGACTACGCCGGCCTGCAGTGCACCGTGCAAGGCGCCGCGCAACGGCTGCGCGCGCTTGGCGTCGGCCCTGGCACGCGCGTGGCGCTGGCGCTGCCGCGCAGCGGCGCGCTGGTGGCGAGCCTGCTGGCGGTATGGGCCGCGGGCGGGGCCTATGTGCCGCTCGACCCGGCGTGGCCGCAGGCGCGCCGCCGCAGCGTGCTGGCGCAGTCGGCGCCGGTGCTGACCATCGCGCAGCAGGCTGCCCACGATAACGCCACGGTGATCCGTGCCGATGCGCTGCTGGCCAAGGCCGCACAGGTTGATGGCGAATTTGCCAGCGCACAGGAAGACGCCGCCTACGTGCTCTTCACCTCCGGCTCCACCGGCGAGCCCAAGGGCGTGGTGGTCGGCC
Source organism: Cupriavidus sp. FW305-27 (assembly GCF_058787995.1). Lineage (NCBI taxonomy): Bacteria > Pseudomonadati > Pseudomonadota > Betaproteobacteria > Burkholderiales > Burkholderiaceae > Cupriavidus > Cupriavidus sp. FW305-27. The sequence continues at coordinate 99,444 of NZ_JBYTAG010000004.1, read as the reverse complement.
ACCGGCAGATCAGCCATTACACCGCGGCGGTGTGCGAGGCGCTGTCGCTGGCGTCGTGCCGGCGGCTCGGCCTGACGTCGTCGGTCGCGGCCGACCTTGGCAACACCACGCTGTTCGCAGCACTGTGGCAGGGCGCGTGCCTGACGGTGGCCAGCGATGACGACATGGCGCATCCCGCCGCCTTCGCTCGTTACCTGCGTGGACGCGAGGTCGACGCTATCAAGATCGTGCCGTCGCATCTGGCGGCGCTGCTGGAAACGGATGCACCGGCCGTGCCCGCCACCGTGATCCTGGGCGGCGAGCCCTTGCCCGCCAGCCTGGTGCAGGGGCTGCGCCGCCACGCGCCGGACTGCCGGATCTTTAACCACTACGGCCCGACCGAAACCACCATCGGCGTCATGGTCCACGCGGTCGGCGCGGAGGATCCGGCGTGGCCCGCCGGCACGGCGCCGCTCAGCCGGGCCCTGGGCGCGACGCGCGTGCGGCTGCTGGACGATGCCTTGCGCCCGGTCCCGGCCGGCGTGGCCGGGCAGCTCTACGTCGGCGGTCCGCAACTGGCGCATGGCTACCTCGGCCGGCCGGACCTGGACGCCGCCGCGTTTGTCGACGACCCGTTCGCGGCAGGGCAGCGCCTCTACCGCACCGGCGACCTGGCGCGCGCCACCCCCGCCGGCCTGCAACTGCTGGGCCGCGCCGACCAGCAGGTCAAGATCCGCGGCATCCGCGTCGAGCCGGCGGAAGTCGAGGCCGCGTTGCTGGCCCAACCGGCGGTGGCGCAGGCTGCGGTCTGTGCCGCGCCCGGCCCCGGCGCCGCAGCCGTGCTGTGCGCGTTCATCGTGCCGGCATCGGCCGGCTCCGCCGACACGGATGCGCTGCGGCGCGCGCTTGCCGCCATGCTGCCCGACGCCATGGTCCCGTCGCGCTTGATCGCGCTGCCTGCGCTGCCGCGGCTGCCGAACGGCAAGACCGACCGCACGGCGCTGCGCACGCTGGCCGCATCGCCGGACGACATTGCCGCAGCGGCGCCGCAAGCTGCCACGGCATCCGCGGATGCCGTGGAGACCCTGGTCTGCGCGCTGATGGCCGAACTGCTGGAGCAGGAGCGGGTCGACCCGCACGCCGACTTCTTCGCGCTCGGCGGCCATTCGCTGCTGGTGATCAAGCTGGTGGCGCGGCTGCGCCGGCGCCTGCAGGTGGAGATCGCGCCGGGCGTGGTGTTCGACCGCCCGACTGCCCACGCGCTGGCCGCGGCCGTGCGTGAACACGGCGAGACGGCGGGCGAACTCGACGCGCGCGCGCTCACCGCGCTGAATGCGGCGCCGCAGGCTGCCGTGGCCGCCTGAGCGCTCCCCGATATCCATTGACCGTGATACCGCTCCCATGTCAGATGCACTGAATACCGCGCACGCGCAGGTCGCCGCGCGCTTTGCCCGGCTGGCGCCAGCGCAGCGCACGGCGTTCCTGGCCGCGCTGCACGACAAAGGCGTGGCCTTCTCCACGCTGCCGATCGTGCCCGCGCCGCGCAGCGAAGCGCTGCCGCTGTCGTACGCGCAGCAACGCCTGTGGTTCCTGCAGCAGCTCGATCCGGCCGGCACCGCCTATCACATGCCGGGCGCATACCGGCTCGAAGGGGCGCTCGACGCCGCAGCACTGCGCCGTGCGTTCGATCGCATCGGTGCGCGCCATGAGGTGCTGCGCACCACCTATCCAACCGACGCTGCCGGCGTGGCGCGCCAGCAGGTGCACGACAGCCTGCCGCCGCCATTCGTCGAGATGGAAGCCGATCCCGCCGGCCTGGACACCACCATCGACGGCATTGCCCACGCGCCGTTCGATCTCGCCGCAGGACCGCTGTGGCGCGTCGCGCTGATCCGCGAGAGCGTCCAGTCCCATGTGCTGGTAGTGGTGCTGCACCATATCGTCGCCGATGGCGCCTCGATCGTGCGCCTGGTCGCCGAGCTGGCCGCCTGCTACGCGGCCGAAGCCGCCGGCACGCAGGCCGAACTGCCGCAGCTGCCGGTGCAGTACGCCGACTTTGCCGCGTGGCAGCGCAACTGGATGGACGCCGGCGAAGCCGAGCGCCAGCTCGGCTACTGGCGCGAACGCCTGGGCGATGCGCCCGGCGCCGCACTCGATCTGCCGGCCGACCGGCCACGCCGCGCGGCGCGTACCGGCGCGGGCGCCGAGCACACCTTCGTCATTCCGGCCGACGTGGCCGCGGCGCTGCGCACGCTTGCCGGCGCGCATCAGGCCACGCTCAACATGGCGCTGCTGGCCACCTATGCGGTCTTGCTGAAGCGCTACACCGGACAGGCCGATATCTGCATCGGCGTGCCGGTGGCCAACCGGCAACGCAGCGAGACCGAGGCGCTGGTCGGCTGCTTCGTCAACATGCAGGTGATGCGCGCCGAGGTGGCGCCAGACGAGCCGTTTGCCGAACTGCTGCCGCGGTTGGCGCGGCAGGCGGCGGCGGACCAGGAGCACCAGGCGCTGCCGTTCGACCTGCTGGTGGAGGCGCTTCAGCCCGGCCGCAGCCTGGCGCAGCCGGCGCTGTTCAACGTCACCTTCGACCATCGCGCCGCTGGCGCTGCGGCGGTGCCGCAGCTGAAGGGGCTGCGCGTTACGTCGCTGGAACTGCCGGTGACGACCGCGCGTTTCGAACTCAGCCTGGCCACCACCGAGCTGCCCGATGGCAGCCTTTTCGGCCGGATCGCCTATGCCGCCGAGCTGTTCGATGCCGCCACCGTGGCGCGCATGGCGGGGCACTATGGGCGCCTGCTGCAGGCGTTCGCTACCGATCCCGCCACGACGTCCGCCGCAGCGGTGCTGCTGGGGGATGCCGAACGCGACGCGCTGGCCCGCTGGAGCGAACCCGGCTGCGCGGCACCGCCGTTTGTGCCGGTGCATGTGCAGGTGGCGGGCCAGGCCCGCCGCGCGCCCGAGGCCCCGGCCGTGCTGTTCGGCGATGCCACGCTCAGCTACGGCGAGTTGAATCGCCAGGCCAACCGGCTCGCGCACTGGCTGGTCGCGCAGGGTATTGGCGCCGAGAGCCGTGTCGGCGTGGCGCTGGGCCGTTCGCCGCGCATGATCGTGGCGCTGCTGGCGGTGCTGAAGGCTGGCGGCTGCTTCGTGCCCTTCGATACAAGCAATCCGGCGCGGCGCCTGCTGGACATGCAGGAGGACGCCGCCCCGCAACTGCTGCTGACCGAGCGCGCGCTGCGCGAGTCCTTCCCGGTGGCAGAAGGCCTGCCGGTGCTGCTGGTCGATGACGACGCCGACGCATCCTCGCCCGAACACGATGCCGAAATTGCCGTGCACCCGGCGCAGCTTGCCTACGTCATCTACACCTCGGGCTCGACCGGCAAGCCCAAGGGCGTCGCGGTGGCGCACGGCCCGCTGGCAATGCATGTGGTCACCACCGCCGAGTGCTACGACATCACGGCCACCAGCCGCGAACTGCATTTCCTGTCGTTCAGCTTCGACGGCGCGCATGAGCGCTGGATGGTGCCGCTGGCCAGCGGCGCCAGCATCGTGCTGCGTGACGACACGCTGTGGAGCGTGGAGCAGACCTACGCCGCGCTGCGCCGCCATGCGGTCACGCACGCGGGCTTTCCGCCGCGCTACCTGCACCAGCTCGCGGCCTGGGCCGAGTCGCAGGGCGATCCGCCGCCGCTGTGGCTGTATTCCTTCGGTGGCGAAGCCATGCCCCGGGCGGGCGTGGCCCGCCTGACGCAGGCACTGCGGCCGCAGCACATCATCAACGGCTATGGCCCGACCGAGACGGTGGTGACGCCGCTGGTGTGGAAGGCAAGGGCCGCTGACGCGGAAGCCCAGGTCACCGGCGCCTATGCGCCGATCGGCCGGCCGGTGGGGGCGCGCAGCGCGTACGTGCTGGACAGCCGGCTGGAACCGGTGCCAGTGGGCGTGCCGGGCGAACTCTATCTAGGCGGCGAAGGGCTGGCGCGTGGCTACCTGGGCCGCGCCGGCATGACGGCAGACCGCTTTATTCCCGATCCGTTTGGCGCGCCCGGTGGACGGCTCTACCGCACCGGCGACCTGGTGCGCTGGCAGCCCGACGGCTGCATCGAATACCTCGGCCGGCAGGACCACCAGGTGAAGATCCGCGGCTTCCGCATCGAACTGGGCGAGATCGAGGCGCGCCTGTTGGCGCAGCCCGGCGTTCGGCAAGTGGTGGTGCTGCCGCACGAGACGTCCGCCGGCACGCGGCTGGTCGGCTACGTCGTGGCGCAGCAGGGCGCGGTATCGTGCGAGGCCCTGCGCGCGGCGCTCGCGGCGGCTTTGCCCGACTACATGGTGCCGGCCGCGATCCTGCAGCTCGACAGCCTCCCGGTCACGCCCAACGGCAAACTGGACCGGCGCGCGCTGCCGGAACCGCAGTGGCAGGCCGAGACCGCCTACACCGCGCCGGTGTCCGCGGCGGAGCGGATGCTGGCGGCCGTGTGGGCAGACGTGCTCGGCATCGCGCAGGTGGGCCTGCATGACAACTTCTTCTCGCTCGGCGGCGATTCCATCCTGAGCCTGCAGATCGTCGCGCGCGCCCGTTTGCAGGGCTGGCGGCTGACGCCGCGCCAGGTATTCGAGCACCAGACGGTGGCCGCGCTGGCGCGGGTGGCGGAGCGCGTGGGTGGCACGGCGCAGGATGCGGCCAACGATGACGCTGGCGCGGCGCCGCTGACGCCGGTGCAGGCGGCCTTTCTCGGGCAGCCGCTGGCCGAGGCCAGCCGCAACCGCTTCAACCAGTCGGTGCTGCTGCGCCCGCAGTCGGCCATCGACGCACCGGCATTGCAGGCCGCGCTGCAGGACGTCACCGGCCACCATGCCGCGTTGCGCTACCGCTTCACTCGCACGGACCAAGGCTGGCGTCAGCAGGCCGTCGCCGAGGCCGGGGCCGCGGTCGCACTGACGACCATCGACGTGCCGGACGCCACGGCAATCACCGCTGCCTGCGATGCGGAGCAGGACCGGCTGGACATCGCCCGCAGCCCGCTGCTGCGCGCGCTGCACCTGCGCGTCGCCGATGGCAGCGAGCGGCTGTTCCTGGTCTGCCATCACCTGGTGGTGGATGGCGTGTCATGGCGCATCGTGCTGGAAGACCTGCAGGCCGCCTACGCCGCCCGGCTGGCGGGACAGGTGCCAGCGCTGGCGCCGGTGGGCGCCAGCTATGCCGCATGGAGCCGCACGCTGGCAGGGCCGGCGCGCGACATGTTCGCGCCCGAGGCCGAATACTGGCGCACCGTCACGCGCGACCAGATGTCATTGCCATGCGATGGTCCGGGCGGTGAACCGGCGCGCCCCCGCACGGCAAGCTTTGCTTTGGACGCGGCCACGACTGACGCCTTGCTGCGGCGTGCCCATGCCGCCTACCGCACCGGCGTCAACGACCTGTTGCTGACGGGCTTCGCGCGCGCGCTGTGCGCCTTTGCTGGCCGCGACGACATCCGCATCCACATGGAAGGCCACGGCCGCGAAGCCGAGGCGGCCGGCAGCGCGCTCGATCTCAGCCGCACGGTGGGCTGGTTCACCAGCGTCTGGCCGGTCCGGCTGGCGAGCGTTGCGGACGTTGGCGACACCGTCGCCGGCGTCAAGGAAGCGCTGCGCGCGGTGCCGCGCCAAGGGCTGGGGTACGGCGTGCTCAGCGCTCTCGCGCCTGCGGCGCTGCCGCCGTGCGTGCCGCAGGTGTTGTTCAACTACCTCGGCCAGTTCGACGGCAGCCTTGGCGAAGGCAGCTGGCAGGCCGCCGCGGAGGATACCGGTCGTGGCGTCTCCGACGATATCCCCTTGCCGGCGCCGCTGGCGTTCGACGGCCGGATCCAGGGCGGCCGCCTGCAGTTCCGCTGCACCTACAGCGGCGCGCAGTTCCGCGAGGTCACCATCGAAGCGCTGATGGCGCGCATCGCGCAGTCGCTGCGCGAGGTGGTCGGGCATTGCGTGGCGCAGGCCGTGACGCGGCTGACGCCCTCCGATGTGCCGGCCAGCGCGCTGTCGCAGCTGCAACTGGATGCGCTCGCGCTGCGTGCCGACGAGATCGAGGACATCTGGCGGCCCACGCCGATGCAGCGCGGCATGATCCGGCACGGCGCGCGGCATCCCGGCTCGCCGGCCTATACCGTGCAGGTGCAGGCCACCATGGACGGGCTCGACGTGGAACGCATGGTCGCGGCGTGGCAGGACGCGGTGCGGCGGCATCCGGTGCTGCGGGCCCGGGTGGCGTGGCTGCAAGCGGGCGCGGGCATGGAGGCCGAGCCGCTGCTGGTGGTGCCCACGCAGGCCACGCTGCCGGTCAGGCACCACGACTGGCGCGAGCGCAGCCATCGCCCGGCCGCAGCCGCCGACGATGCCCAATGGCAGGCGCTGTGCGAGGCCGAGTTCCGCGAGGGCTTCGACCTGGGCCAGGCGCCGCTGATGCGGCTGACGCTGGTGCGCATCGGCGACCACAGCTGGCGCTTCCTCTGGACCTGGCATCACCTGCTGCTGGACGGCTGGAGCATGTCGCGCCTGCTGGGCGAGGTGCTGCGCGGCTACGACGGCGAGCGGCCGGCCCAGCCCGCGGTGTCGCTGCGCCGCTACGTGGCGTGGCAGCAGGCGCAGTTGGGCGCCGATCCTGAACAACGCTGGCGCGAGCGCCTGGCGCCGCTGGCACGCCAACCGGTGCGCATCACGTGCGAGGTCGCGCCGGCACGGCGCGGGCAGCAGATCCGGGCGGTGGAGCACGTGGTGCAGGCCGATGCGCTGCGCACGCTGGCCGCTTTCGCCAGCCGCCAGCACGTCACCGTCAACACGCTGGTGCAGGCAGCATGGATGCTGGCGCTGCGCCAGGCCACCGGTGCGCGCACGGTGGGGATGGCCGTGGTGGGCTCGGGCCGTTCGGCGGAGTTGCCCGGCATCGAAGACATCATGGGCTTGCTCGCGAGTACCTTGCCGCTGGTGCAGGCGCTGCCCGACTCGCTGCGCGTGGCCGACTGGCTGCCGGCGCTGCAGGCCGACAACCTGGCACTGCGCGAGATCGAGCATGCGCCGCCGGCGTGGCTGCAGAGCTGGGCGGCCGGCAGCGACGATGCCGCGCGCACGCCGTTCGACACCATGCTGATCTACGAGAACTACCCAGTCGACAGCACGTTGCGGGAAACCCAGCGCGGCGTGCTGCGCTTCAGCGATGTCGATAACCGCGGACAGATGAGCTATCCGGTAACGGCCATCGTGATTCCGCGTGAAACGCTGACGCTGCGCGTGGAGTACGACACGGCGGCGCTCGACGACAGCGCGGCGGAGGAACTGACCCGGCAGTGCGTGGCGATCCTGCTGGCGCTGCCGGCGCTGGCCGGCGCCACGCTGGGCGAAGTGCCGGTGCGCGTGGAGCACGGCAGCGCCAGCGCGCTGGCGGCCTAGGTGCCGACGGCTTTACCGCAGCAGGCGGCGCGGGCAGTCGCCGCACAGCGTGAAGGCCGGCAAGCGGTAGCGCAGGCAACACAGCCGGCGCAGCCACAGCGTGGTGGTGGTGCCGTCCTGCGTCACGCGGTGCGCGCGCATCGGCGCATGCAGCGGGTTGTCGCGGCCGTCGGGGCGGGTGCGGGTGTCCATCAGCCAGGCCGCGTCGGCCGCCAGCGTGGCGTCCGTGGCCGGCATATCCGGCTGCAGCAGGGCGGGCGCGTGGCGCAATACCTCGGCGACGACAGCGCCGGCATTGGCCCACAGCAGGCGCGGCGACGCGCCGCTGGCCGCTGCCAGCGCTTCGATCAGCGGTGACAGCAGGTCGTCCAGCAGGGCGCCGTAACGCTGCTGCGGCGGCGCGCCGGCAAACCTCTGGCCAGCGTGTGGCAGCAGCAACGTCACGGCGCGGCCGTGCCGATCGGGCCGGATGGCCGTGTCGCGCAAGGGCAGCACGTGGTGCGCCAGCGCCGCGGCGGCCACCGTGCCAGGCAGCAGCGCGGAGAAGCAATGCCGCGCCCAGACCGAGCCGGCCACGCGCGCATCGTCGCCACCGTAGTGGACGGCCATGGCGTGAAGCGCCTGCCGTAGTGGGGCGCGGCCCGCCGGCGCGGACATGAGCGCGGCGGGCATGACGTCATCGGACGTCGTGGGGCCGATGCGTACGGCCTCGGCGTAGTGACGCAGCGGCTCGGGAAACAGTGCAAGCAGGATCGGTAACGGAAACAAGAGGCAGCCCCGTACGGCGTTGCGGATATGCAGTCAACGCCTTTTCTTTGTTGAAAATGAGAATGATTATCAGGTATATTCGCAATTCGCTTTGTAAAGACAATCTCGCACCTGGGCGCCCCCTTGCCAGTCAGTCGCAGCATGGCCGCGGCTGCGGGGCGGTCCTGGCCTTGCCGTTCGCGCGGCAAGGCCATGCGCGCGGTGGCAGCCAGGCCAGCAATGGCTGCCTCGCGGCTCCCGAGGAGACCCAATGACGCAGCCTATGCCCGACCTGACGATCCGTGCGCGCGCCTCGCAAGACCCCGCGCCGCTGTCGTTCGCGCAGCAGCGCCTGTGGTTCCTGCAGCGCTACGCGCCGGACAGCACCGCGTACAACCTGGTGCGCGCCTGGCGCCTGCAGGGCCCGCTGTCGGCTCCGGCGCTGGAGCAGGCGCTGGCGCAGGTGACGGCGCGCCATGCGGTACTGCGTACCCGTTTCTCGACCGGTGACGGCGAGCCCCGGCAGATCGTCGACAACGCGCCGCCGGCCGTGCAATGGATCGACCTGCCCGCAGGCGAGCTCGATGCGCAGCTGCGCCGCGAGTCGGCGCGCGTATTCGACCTGCACGCCGCCGCGCCTTTCCACGTCACCGTCGCCCGGCTGGAGGATGACGCCCACGTGCTGGTGCTGGCCATGCACCACATCGTCTCGGACGGCTGGTCCAACCCGATCCTGGCGCGCGACCTCGCGCGGGCCTATGCCGCGGCCGTCAATGGCAGCGAGCCGGGCTGGACGCCGCTGCCGGTGCAGTACGCCGACTACGCTGCCTGGCAGCGCGAGCGTCTCGATGGCCCTGCGCTCGATGCCGCGGTGGCACGCTGCGCGGACCGCCTGGGCATTGGCATTCCCGCGCTGGAACTGCCGCTCGATGCCCCGCGCCCGGCGCGGCCGGCAGGCAAGGGCGGGCGCGTCCGCTGGACGCTGTCGGACGACGTGGTGGCAGCGCTGCGCAGCTACTGCGCTGGTGGCACGGGTCGGGGTGGCCGGCTCACGCCGTTCGCCGTGTTGCTGGCCGCATGGCAGGCGCTGCTGGCGCGCCACAGCGGCCAGTCCGACTTTGCCGTGGGCGTGCCCAACGCAGCCCGCACGCATGAAGAGCTGGACGAACTGGTCGGCTGCTTCATCAATACCCAGGTCTATCGCGCCCGGCTGACGCCCGGCCTGAGCGGCCACGCGCTGTGTCAGCAGGTCCGCGACGATGCGCGCGCCGCGCTGGACCACGCCGACCTGCCGTTCGAACTGCTGGTCGACAGGCTGGCGCCGTCGCGCGACCCCAGCCGCACGCCGGTGTTCCAGGCGATGTTCAACCTGCAGATGGGCGAGCCCGCCGCCTTCACGCTGCCCGGCCTGCAGGCGAGCGCACTGCCGGTGCCCGACGACAGCGCCAAGTTCGACGTCACGCTCGACCTGCACGCCAGCGCCACGCGCGTGTCGGCCACGCTGGAATACGACGCCACGCTGTTCACCGCGGCCACGGCCCAGCGGATGGCGCGGCACTATGAACACCTGCTCGGCGCGATGCTGGCCGCGCCCGAGACGCCGCTCGAAGCACTGCCGCTGATGGATGAAGGCGAGCAGGCCCGGACGCTGGCCGACGGCAACGACACCGGCCTTGCACTCGACCCGGCCGACGACGTGGTCGCACGGATCGCGCGCGCCGCCGCGGCCACGCCCGATGCCATTGCGGTGACGGACGGCGCCTCGAGCCTGACCTATGCCGGGCTGGAAGCGACCGCCAACCGCATCGCGAACTGGCTGGCCGCGCAGGAACTCGGCGCCGAGGCGCTGGTCGGCGTGTGCCTGCCGCGCACGCCCGCGCTGGTGGCAGTGCTGCTCGGCATCCTGAAGGCGGGCGCCGCCTACCTGCCGGTCGACGCTCACCATCCGGCCGCGCGCAATGCCCACATCCTCGGCCATGCCCGTGCGCGCCTGATCCTGGCGAGCGCCGCTACACGCGCCGCGCTCGGCGACAGCGGCGCGGTGGTGCTGGTCGACGGCGACACGCCGCCCTGGAGCACGGCCCCCGATACGCCGCCGGCTGCGCCATGCCATCCGGCACAACTGGCCTACACGCTCTACACCTCCGGCTCGACCGGCACGCCCAAGGGCGTGCAGATTTCGCGCGGCGCGTTTGCCAACTTCTTGCGGGCGATGACGCCGGTGGTGCCGATGGACGGCAGCGACCGGCTGCTGGCGGTGACCACGCTCGGCTTTGATATCGCGGGGCTGGAGCTGTTCCTGCCGCTGGCCAGCGGCGCCCGCGTGGTGATCGCCACGCGCGACGATGCGCGCGACCCGGCGCGGCTGGCGGCGCTGATGTCCGCGCACGGCATCACCGTGATGCAGGCCACGCCCGCGACCTGGCAGATGCTGGTGACGCAAGCCTCGCCGCCATGGGAGGGGCTGCGCGTGCTGTGCGGCGGCGAGGCGCTGGGGCGCGAGCTGGCCACGGCACTGCTGGCCAGGGGCGCGCAGGTCTGCAACGTCTATGGCCCCACCGAGACCACGGTCTGGTCCGCGGCGCATGCGCTGGCGGCCGAGGGCGCTCCCGCGTGGGCGGTCGCGCCGGTCGGCCGGCCCATCGCCAACAACCAGCTCTACGTGCTGGACGCGCGGCTCGAACCGGTGCCCCCGGGCGTGGCCGGCGAGCTCTACATCGGCGGCGCCGGGCTGGCGCGCGGCTATGCCGAGGATCCGGCCCGAACCGCCGCGGCCTTCGTGCCCAACCCGTTCGCGCCCGGCACGCCGGGCGCCATGGCGGGCGACCGGCTGTACCGGACCGGCGACCTGGCGCGCAAGCGTGTCGACGGCATTGTCGAGTTCCTCGGCCGGCGCGACCACCAGGTCAAGGTGCGCGGCTTCCGCGTCGAACCGGGCGAGGTCGAGGCGGCGCTGAGCGCGTGCCCGCAGGTGAGCCAGGCAGTCTGTGTGGCCCGGCAGGGTCCCGACGGGATGGCGCGGCTGTGCGCGTACTACGTGGCCGCCACGGCTGGCGATGACTCGGACGACGCCATCCTCGCGCGCCTGCGCGAGCAGTTGCCCGGCTACATGGTGCCGTCCAGCCTGACGCGGCTCGATGCGCTGCCGCTCAACGCCAACGGCAAGGTCGACCGCCAGGCGCTGCCCGAGCCGGCCGCGCCGCGCGCGGCGGCGGCACCATCGACGCCGACCGAGCATGAACTGGCGGCGCTGTGGTGCGCGGTGCTGGACGTGGCCCAGGCCGGAGCCGACGACGATTTCTTCCTGCTGGGTGGCCATTCGCTGCTGCTGGTGCGGCTGCAGACCCGCATCCGCGAGCAGATGGCCTGCGAACTGGCGCTGCCGGCGCTGTTCGCTGCGCCCGTGCTGCGCGACATGGCCGCGGCGATCGACCAGGCCGGCCGGCGCGATGCCGACGCCGACCTGGCCTTCATGAACGACCTGCTGGAGGCCCTGTGAATCTGTTCCTCTCATTGCGCCGCCGCTTCGGCGGCCTCCTGCTGTTGGCGCTGGCCGCGGGCACCTGCAGCGCGCTCGCCGGCATCGCGCTGATTGCCGAGATCAACCGCATGATCGCCGCGCCGGCGGCGCTGGAAGCGGGGCGCATCGGCGTGCTGCTGGGCCTGCTGGCGGTGCTGTTCGGCTGCGGCTTCGGCTCGCAGGCGCTGCTGACCGCGCTGGGCCACCGCGTGGTGTACGACATGCGGCTGCGCATGCTCAAGCGCGTGCTCGATACCGACGTGGAGCGCCTGGAAGCGATCGGCGGCCCGACCGTCTATGCCACGCTGACCAAGGACATCGCCTCGATCGGCATGGCCTTCAACCGCGTGCCGTTCGTGTTCTACAACGGCGTGCTGGTGCTGGGCGGGCTGCTGTACCTGGGCTGGCTGTCGTGGCAGCTGTTCGTGCTCGGTGCCGCGGTGCTGGGCGCAGGCGTGCTGCTGGCGCAGCGCTGGGTGCTGCGCATGCGCACCCTGATGAAGGCGGTGCGCGATACCGACGACCGGCTCTACGCCGGCTACCAGGGCGCGATTGATGGCCGCTACGAACTGGCGCTCAATGCCTGGCGCAAGCAGAGCTTCTACCAGCGCGACTTCGAGCCCGCCGCGGAGTTTGCGCGCGCACATGAGGTGCGCGCCGACCGCTACTGGGTGCTGAGCCTGTCGTTCACCGCGACGCTGATCCTGGGGGTGGCGTGCGCGATCTTTATCGCCGGCGATGCGCTGGGTATTGGGCGCGAGCGCATCACCGCCTTCGTGCTGGTGCTGATGTTCCTGCGCATGCCGCTGAACGACCTGGTCGGCACGCTGCCGATCCTGATGACCGGCAACGTCGCGCTGCGCAAGATCGAGACGCTGCGGCTGGCGCCGTACACGGAGGATTTCGCGCTGCATTCGACCAATACCGCCGCTGCACCGCCCGCGCCGGGCACGCCGCTGATCACGCTGCAGGACGTGCGCTACGACTATCCCGGCCAGGGCGACGAGCGCGGCTTCCGCCTCGGCCCCGTGTCGCTGACGCTGTCCGCCGGCGAGACGGTCTTTATCGTCGGCGGCAACGGCAGCGGCAAGTCCACGCTGATGAAGCTGCTGGCGGGCCTGTACCAGCCGAGCGCCGGCAGCATAGCGCTCGGCGACCGGCCGGTGGGCACCGCCGAGCTGCCCTGGTATCGCAGCCATTTCGCCACGGTGTTCTCCAACGCCCATCTGTTCGCGCGGCTGGTCGGCCCGGACGGGCGCTTCGACGCCGCGGTGGCCAATGCTTTCCTGAAGCGGCTGCACATGGACCACAAGGTCGCCATCCGCGATGACCTGCTGTCGACCACGCAGCTGTCGCAGGGGCAACGCAAGCGGCTGGCGCTGCTGGCGGCTTATGTCGAGGCGCGCCCGGTGCTGCTGCTCGACGAATGGGCAGCCGACCAGGATCCCGTGTTCCGCGCCTATTTCTATGAATCGCTGCTGCCGGAGCTCAAGCGCAGCGGCAAGACCATTGTCGCGGTCAGCCATGACGACCGCTATTTCCACGTGGCCGACCGCGTGATCGGCGCCGACAGCGGCGTGATCCGCGCCGACAGCGCCACCGACAGCGCCGCCGCCCCCGCCGCGGCCGGCCAGACCGACCATCAGGCCGCCGCATGACGCGCGCCAACACAGACAGGGAGTCAGTTCACATGCAAAGCAATGCCGCGCCTTTGATGACCCACGCGATCGCGAGCCAGCCCTGGTTGTCCGCGACGAGCCTCACCCTGCAGAGCCGCTGGGATGGCTGCGCGCTGCAGCTAAGCCTCGACGGCACGCCGCTGCAGGCCTGGCAGTTTACGCCCGGCACCCAGCCGCGGCTGGCACTTGCCGATACCGACCCGGTCCATCCGCTGGCGCGCGCGGCGACCTTTGCCGCCTGCGAGGCGGTGCTGGCGCGCACCCCCGCGACGCAGGCAATCGCGCTGGACCTGCCCGATGCCATCGCCAACGCAATGCTGCGCGAGGGCAGCGCCACGCGCGCGGCCGGCGGCGAGCTGGTGACGCGCGTCGAGCAGCTCTGGCAACTGCCGGCGCTGTGGCACACCGGCACCTCGGGCCGCGACTATCCGCTGCAATACGCGATGACCCAGGGCCGGCGCCATCCGCTGCGCGCGCCCAAGCCGTCGGGCCAGGTCTATGCACGCCATATCCCGTGGCTCGGCCAGGTGTTCTCGATGCGGGTGGCCGATCTCGATGCCGACCTGGCGTGCTTCCACGGCTGGATGAACGATCCGCGCGTGGCGGCGTTCTGGGAGGAAGAAGGCGATCTGGAAAAGCATCGCGATTACCTGTCGGCGCAGCTGGCCGACCCGCACACCATCCCGCTGATCGGCTGCCTGGACGGCAAGCCGTTCGCGTACTTCGAGGTGTACTGGGCCAAGGAGAACCGCATCGGCCCCTACTACGACGTCGACGACTTCGACCGCGGCTGGCACGTGCTGATCGGCGACGGCGAGATCCGTGGCAAGGCGTATATCAGCGCCTGGCTGCCGTCGCTGATGCACTACATGTTCCTGGACGACCCGCGCACGCAGCGCATCGTCGGCGAGCCCCGCATCGATCATGTGCAGCAGATCCGCAACCTGGACCGTTCCGGGTTTGCCAAGGTCAAGGCCTTCGACTTCCCGCACAAGCGCGCCATGCTGGTGATGCTGCTGCGCGAACGCTTCTTCGGCGAGCGCCTGTGGGTGCCGCAGGACGACGGGCAGGCGCAGCTGTCCGGTGCAGAACCGACCGCGCTGGCGGCCTGAGCCAGCCGCGCAAGGAGAGACCATGCTCTATTCCGCTTCCACCTTCGCCGCCCACGGCACCGATGCCGGTGCAGGGCCCGTGCTCGACCTGCTGGGCATCGGCTTCGGGCCTTCCAACCTCGCGCTGGCAGTGGCCCTGCGCGAAATGCTGCCGCAGCAGGCACCGTTCCGCTTCGGCTTTGTCGAGAAGAAACCGGGCTTCGTCTGGCACGGCAATATGCTGCTCGACAACAGCCGCATGCAGATCTCGTTCCTGAAGGACCTGGTCACGATGCGCAATCCGGCCAGCCGCTATACCTTCATCAACTACCTGCACGAGCGCGAGCGGCTGCTGGACTTCATCAACACCCGCACCTTCTATCCCAGCCGCTACGAGTTCAACGACTACCTGTCCTGGGTGGCGGGTGATTTTGCCGACGCCTGTCACTACGGCGAGGAAGTGGTTTCGGTCGCGCCCGAGCCCGCCGGCGGCAATGGCGATCTGGCCTGCCTGCGCGTGACCTCGCGCACGGCGGAAGGGGCGCTGACCGAGCGCCGCGCGCGCAACGTGGTGGTCAGCGTCGGCGGCGCGCCCAGCATTCCGGGCGCCTTCGTGCCGCTGCGGGGCCACCCGCGGGTGTTCCATTCGTCGTCGTACCTCGAGTCGCTGGAGCGGCTGGAGCGCACAGCGCCCGTGCGGCGCGTGGCAGTAATTGGTTCGGGCCAGAGCGCCGCCGAGATTTTCCTGGACCTGCATGGCCGCGAAGGCGGCATTGCGGTCGACCTGGTCAGCCGTGCGCCGGCGCTCAAGCCGGCCGACGACAGCCCCTTCGTCAACGAGATCTTCAACCCGCGCTATATCGACTACCTGTTCTCGCGCGAGGCGACTGAGCGCGAGCAACTGCTGCGCGAGTTCGGTAATACCAACTACGCGGTGGTCGATACCGACCTGATCGAAGCCATTTACGAGGTGCTGTACCAGCAGAAGGTCACCGGCAAGGTGCGCCACCGCCTGCTGGCCGGCAGCGAGGCCCGCCATGCCGAGGCCGATGCCGACGGCGTGCGGCTGGACATTGCGCGGCGTGACGATGGCGCGCATCAGTTGCAGCGCTATGACGCGGTCATCCTCGCCACGGGCTACCGGCGCGAGCTGCACCAGTCGCTGCTGGCGCCGCTGGCGTCCTACCTGGACGACGCCAAGGGCTTCCAGGCCGACCGCGACTACCGGCTGCAGATGGCGCCGGGCTGCCAGGCGGGCGTATTCCTGCAGGGCTGCTGCGAAGCGACGCACGGCTTGTCGGACACGCTGCTGTCGGTGCTGGCGGTGCGCGCGCAGGAGATTGCGGCCGCCGTGCTGGGCAACCGGGCGGGTGCGGCATGCGCCATGGAGGCCGAGCCGCCTCGCAGCCGCCCCGCGCGCGTCGCGCACGCCGGCACGCACTGAGGTATCGCCCATACAAAGCAATATGAGGACCGGCGGCCGCGACCAGGCGGCCAGCCGGGTCCCACGGCCTGGATTTTCACAACCGAGCAGGGGAGTAAGAAGGAAATGAAACACAGCAACAGACGCGCGACCGAACGCGCGCGGGCGACACGGCATGGGTCCGTGCAGTGCCGCGCCGCCATGCGCTGGATCCCGGCCGCCGTTGGCCTGATGGTCAGCGCGTCGGCTTTCGGACAGGAAAACGTGACAGGTTCGGCATCGTCGGCAACGCAGGCGGAGCAGCCGGCCCCCGCGGGCAGACCCGCCCGGCAACCGGAGCCATCGCTGCCGGCGGTGACAGTCAACGGCGCCCGCGAAAACCCCGTCAACCCGCCTACTACCGCTGGCAGCAAGGTGCCGCTGACCGCGCGCGAGGTGCCGCAATCGGTCACCGTGGTCAACGCCGAGCGCATCCGCGAGCAGAACCTGACCACGCTGGAAGACGCGATGATGCAGGCTACCGGCGTGTTCGTCGAAAAGCGTGACCAGGAGCGTTCGATCTATTATTCGCGCGGGCTGGAGATCGACACCTTCATGCTGGACGGCGTGCCGACCAAGTATGACTGGCGCAACACCGTGCAGCCGGACCTGTCGATGATCGAGCGGGTGGAAGTGCTCAAGGGGCCGTCGGGCCTGCTCGCCGGGGCGGGCAAGACCGGCGGCGCGATCAACCTGGTGCGCAAGCGCCCGACGCGAGATACCCAGATCGGCGGCGCGCTGTCGGTGGGATCGTGGAACAACTACCGCGCCGAGGTGGATGCCGGCGGCGCGCTCAATGCCGACGGCACGCTGCGCGCGCGCATCACCGGCGCGTTCCAGGACAAGGACTCGTTCATCGACAAGACCAATATGCGCACCAATGCGCTCTATGGCGTGATCGAGTACGACATCACGCCCAGCACGCTGGTGACGGTCGGCGCGAGCTACCAGGATTCGGAAGGCCGCCAGCCGTGGACGCTGCCGGCCTACTTCAACCCGGTCACGCGCCAGGCCAGCCTGCTCGACGTGCCGCGCTCGACTTACCTGGGCGCGGACTGGAACCGCGACCACTTCTATACCACCTCGGCCTTCGCCGAGCTGGAGCACAAGTTCGACAGCGGCTGGCAGGTCAAGGGTGCGCTGCGCTACCTGAACAACCGCCTGAACCGCGAGCAGGCCTATGCCTATACGCCGGTGATCCCGGGCGTGAACACGACCACGCTGTTCGCGGCCAAGCAGACCTACACGCAGGAGCAGACCAGCTTCGACCTCTACGCCAACGGGCCGTTCTCGCTGTTCGGGCGCCGGCACAAGGCGCTGGTCGGCTTCAATTTTTCCGATTCGGAACGGCGCGACCCCCGGTATGCCATTTCGCCGTTCTCGCAGGTCGTGAACATCTTCAACCCGCGCAGCGACTTCGCCAAGCCAACCTTCACCCCCAATGGCACAGGCATCACCACCACGACCAGGCAGTACGGCGTCTACGGCGACGCGCGCTTCTCGCTGGCGGATCCGGTGACGCTGGTGCTGGGCGGGCGGCTGAGCTGGTGGGACATCAGCGCGCGCCAGTACACGTCGACCACCAGCGTGACCCGGGGCGACGACATCAACGCCAAGTTCACGCCGTTCGCCGGGCTGATCTACGACTTCACCGAACACTGGTCGGCCTATGCCAGCTATGCCGAGATCTTCCAGCCGCAGGATGAGTACCTGACCGCCAGCGGCAACCTGGTCGATCCAATCAAGGGCAAGCAGTACGAGGTCGGCGTCAAGAGCGAATTTTTCGAGGGCGCGCTGAACACCTCGCTGGCACTGTTCGAGGTACGCGAGACCGGTCGCGCCACGCTCGACAATATCAACACGACCAATCCGAGCAATCCGTTCTTCGTGTCGCAGGGCGAGACCAAGAGCCAGGGCTTCGAGCTGGAAGCCAGCGGCCGCATCACGCCGAGCTGGACCATCTACGCCGGCTATACGTTCAACGTCACGCAGGACCTGCAGAACCGCACCGGCCAGGTCAACACGCCGTTCTCGGCGATTGCCCCCAAGCACCTGTTCAAGCTGTGGACGATGTACCGCCTGCCCGGCGATTTCAACCGCTGGCGCATCGGTGGCGGCATGACCGCGGTCAGCCATGTGCAGAACACCGCGCTGTTCCCCGCGCCGATTGGTGCGGTCACGCTGCGCCGCGGCGGCTATGCGACGTTCGATGCCGCGATCGGCTACGACTTCAACAAGCACGTGTCGGCGGACCTGAACCTGACCAACCTGTTCGACCGCAGCTACTACTCACGGATCAACAACCCGCGCGAAGGCAACATCTGGGGCCAGCCGCGCGCGGCCATGTTCACCGTGCGCATGAAGATGTAAACGCAGCGGCCTTCGTGGTGGTGCGATGCCATTGCACCACCACGAAGGCCGCGCGTTGCGAAGAATTCCAATGAACGACAGTCCCTCATCCCTGCCATCGCGCCGCGCCTTCCCGCGCGCGCTGGCCATGACCGCCCGCGCGCTGGCCGCGCTGGCGGGCAGCTATGCCTTTGTCTGGGGCATCACCGCCGGCGGCGCCGCGCTCGGTTGGCGCCTGGGCCTGGCCCGCAGCGAGGCCGTGCTCTGGTTTTCGATGCTGGCCTTCCTCCTGTTTCCGATGATGTCACTGTGGGCACTGGTGACGCGGCACTTGCTGCGCGTGTGGCTGGTGCTGGCGGCCGGCGCGGCCATCGGCGCCGGCGTGGCGTGGTGGCTGGGGGAGAAGCTGGCGTGACGCGACCCGCACGAAATAACAAGGCCCGCGCACAGAAGGCCGATGCACATGCCGGCGGCCTGCGCCAGGCCATGACCTGGGCGCACACCTGGATTGGCGTACTGCTCGGCGGTGTGCTGATGGTGGCGTTCTTCATGGGCTCGGTGGCGGTGTTCGACCGCGAGGTCGACCGCTGGATGATGCCGGCCACGCGCCTGGACGCAGCGCCGCCCACGATCGACATCGACACCGTGGTGCCGCGCGCCGTGGCGGCGCTGGCGAGCGGCAAGCCGCTGCGCGAATGGGCGGTCACGCTGCCCGAGCAGCGCACCCCGGTGATGATCGCGCGCGTGCGCTATGCCGCCGCGGGCGGGCAGATCCGCCTGGCCGATCCGCGCAGCGGCGAGCTGCTGCCTGACGTGGGCACCTTGGGCGCGTCGTCGTTCTTCTATCCGCTGCACTACAACCTGCACCTGCGCGCCTGGAACATCGGCTACTGGCTGGTGGGCCTGGCGGCGATGGCGATGCTGGCGGCGATCGTGTCGGGGGTGATCATCCACGTCCGCATCTTCCGCGACTTCTTTACGTTCCGGCCGCGCAAGCAGCTGCAGCGCAGCCTGCTGGACCTGCACAACCTGACCGGCGTGCTGGCGCTGCCGTTCCATGCGGTGATTACGTTCTCCGGGGTCTGCATTGTCTACATGATCCTGATGCCGGCCGGCATCAGCGCGTTGTACCAGCAGCCGAACACCTTCTACGACCAGGCCTTGTCCGGCTACTCGCGCCCGCCCGCCGGGGTGGCGGCACCGATGGCCGCGCTGGGGCCGATGGTCGAGACCGCGCGCGCGCGCTGGGGCGGGGCGGCGCCGGCCGCGATCCGGGTGTGGAACCCCGGCGATGCCAACGCCGTGGTCAAGGTGAGCCGCTCGGTGGGCGACCGCGTCAGCCTGGCCGACGACGCCGCCTACTTCGACGGCGCCACCGGTGCGTTGCTGCATCACGTGCCGTTGCAGCCCGCTGCGACCACGCAGCGCTTCCTGACCGGCATGCACTTCATCGCGTTCGATCACTGGCCGCTGCGCTGGCTGTATTTCCTGGCCGGGCTGGCGGGGTGCGTGCTGATCGCTACCGGGCAGTTGTACTGGCTCGACAAGCGCCATGCGCGCCACGGCGAAAAGGGCGTGCGGCTGGCGGCCGCGGTCACCGCGGGTACCACCACGGGCCTGGTCATCGCCACGCTGGCGATGATGGTGGCCAACCGGCTGCTGCCGATGACGCTGCCGTCGCGCGAGTTTATCGAGGCCGGGCTGTTCTTCCTGGTCTGGCTGACCACCGCGATCCATGCGCGGGTGGCGATGCGTCCGGGCAGCCGCACGCTGGTGCCATGGCGCCAGCAATGCCTGGCGATTGCCGCGCTGGCGCTGGCGGCGCCGGTGCTCAACGGCCTGAGCACCGGCGACTGGTTGCCGCTGGCGCTGACGCGCGGCCACCTTGCCCTGGCCGGCGTCGACATCGTGCTGCTGCTGACAGGTGGGCTGGCGCTGGCGTCGGCGCGACGGCTGCGGCGCGTCGACGCGGCACGCCAGGCCCGGACCGCTGCTGCCAGCAGCCAGGCGCTAGAGGAGATGGACCGTGCCAATCACGCTTGAACACTTGCTGCTGCTGGGCCTGGCGCTGTGCGCGTACAGCGCTTTCGTGCTGTTTGCCTGCGCCACGGAGCGGCACTGGACCGAGTTGTCGGGGCAGGGCGCGGACCTGCCCGCCAGTGGCCGGCGGCGGCTGCGCTGCGCGGCCTGGGCGCTGGTGGCGCTTGGCGCCGTGGCCGCGCAGGCGGGCAACCGCACCGGCTTTGGCGTGCTGCTGTGGGCGCTGGCGATGATGGCGGGAGCGTTGGCGGTGTCGTTCACGCTGACCTGGCGGCGTGGCTGGCTGCAGGCGATCGCACGCGGGCTGATGGCTGTCTTGCGTATCTGAGACACGTGCCCCGCAAGGGACGCGCTTTTTATAGAAAAACGCAATTAACCGCCATAAGTTGCACCCGACCACGACCACGCATCCGCGTCAGGGCTGGCAGAGCCAGGGGGCGCCCCCAGCCCCGCGCATCATCGGCCTGCGCCGGTAAAGCCGCGCCCAGGCGGCGCCAGCAAGCGCCGCAGCCATTGCCGCCAGGCGCTCGCCGCCGGCCCGGCGCCTTGCCGGCAGCGCGTTACGTGCAGCGATGCCGTGGTGACGGCATACAGCTCGATATGGCCGCTGTCGGACAACGTAAAGCTCTCGCTCGCCGTCAGCGCCGTATCCTTCGGGTCTCCGTCGCGGATCAGCCAGAGTTCGCCTTCCGTGCAGCGCACGGCGACGTGTTCGCCGGGGCCCGCCGCCAGCCGCAGCGAACTGCGTGCGGGCAGGGTGGCGGTCATGTCATTGCTCACCAGGAACATGATGGTCTCCAGGCTCAGTCGACGGCCAGCCCGTGCAACGCTGGCGGGATTGCCGCGCGCGCGGGGGCTGTGCCGGGCCGGATGAAATCGGCGATGTGCCGGATCACGCCGGGATCCTGCAGGATGCGGCGATGCCCCAGGCCGCTGGTCGTGACCAGTTGCGCGCCGGGCCAGGCGCCGGCGATGGCGGCACCGTCTTCCCAGCGCACTTCCTTGTCGTCGCGGTCATGGATCACCAGCGTTGGCGGGACCGGCCGGGTGCGGCCGACGTCGGGCACGTTGAAGGCCGACCATGGCAGTCCCAGCCAGCGCTCGCTCTGGCGCTGCATGCGTGCCAGCACGCCGGGCGTGAAGCCCATTTGCCAGGCCAGCGACGCACACGCGGCGTGCATGTCGGCCGGCGATCCGACCAGTACGGCGGCGCGGGCGGGCAGGCCCTCACGCAGCGCCAGCGCGGTGGCCGCGCCGCCGAGCGAGTGCGCCACCACGGCGTGCACCGGCCCCGCGTGCCAGGCCGCGGCGAGCAGCGAGCGCGACATTTCCAGCACCGAGGTCTGCGCCGCGCCGCGTGCGCCGGCATCGGAGGCGCCGTGCGAGAGCGCATCGAAGGCCACCACGCGCATGCCGGCGGCCAGCAGGCCATCGACAACCGCATGCCACTGGCCGGCATGTCCGCCCCAGCCGTGCGCGAGCAGTACCACGGGGCCGGACCTGCCCCAGCGATAGACGCGCACGCGCCGGCTCGGGCCCTGGCCCGTCACCAGCGCCCAGTCGGCGCGCGCACTGTCCAGCAGGCGCCGTGCTGCCGATGTGGCGGCGGCGCGCGGCGGCTTGAACCAGATGTGCTCCAGCGCCCGCGCTGTCGCGCCGGGCCTGACCACGCTGCCCGCCAGCCAGCGCAACCGCTGCCAGCCCTGCAAGGCCCGCTCCACCGCGCCGGACTTGCCGGGGCGCAGCGGCGCATCGCCGGCGCGCGCGGGCAAGGGCGCGGCGGTGCGGGATGAGGAAACCGGGGAAGGAGAAGAGACTGCTTGCGTCACGACCTGCACCTCCAATGGATTCTGGATGGCACGGCATCATCGGCACCGGCCCCGCCGGCGGCTTTCCGTGCTGTTGTTACGACCGACCAGTCGTGCTTTTTTCGGTACAAAAAAAGTCCGCCGGAGCGGTTGCTGCCTGCCGGCGGGATTGCGCCGGCGCCAATGTGTGGATCAGTGGCCGCGAGCACCCTCGGCGGCACGGGCCACCAGGGCCGCAAATGCGCGCCGCGCCATGGTCTCGGCATCGTCGCGGCCGAGCAGCTTGAACGATTGCTGGAAGGCCATGCCGATACCCGAGAGTTCGAAAGCAAATTGCCGTGGGTCGGTATCCGGCCCGAAATGGCCCTCATCGATGGCGTCGCCCACCACGCGCGCAACCGTGCTGTGCCAATCCTTCAGCGACTGCACCACCAGGTCGCGGATCGAGCCCGGCCGGTCGCGGTATTCCTGGCCCAGCGCCGTGAACAGGCAACGTCCCTGCGTCACCGTGCCGCCCAGCCATTCCAGGTAGCCTTCGAACAGCCCCTGCAGTCGTGGCATGCCGCGCGGCTGGCGCATCGCCGGCCGGATCACGATCTCGCCGAAGCGCTCAACGGCCAGGTCCAGCACTGCCTGCTGCAACACCTCCTTGGACTTGAAGTGCGCATACAGGCCGCTCTTCGACATATTGGTGTCCGCGGCCAGCGTGGCCAGCGACAATTGTTCGAAGCCGACCTTGGCAGCGGTGTCCAGTGCCTGTTCGACGATGGCGTTGCGGGTGAGTTGTCCTTTCTGCATGGTGTGGAGAATAGCACGACCGGTCGGTTTGTCAACGAAACCAGATGCATGGTATTTGCCCCGACTTGCGCACTTGTGTCCGGGAGGCCATAACGTCATATGGATATGCATGTGACGTCAACGCAAACCGCCAAGGCCCGTTAGAGACTGGGCGGTGCAGCGTTGTTGTGCACGATCCGGCTCTTTGATGTTCGCCAACCGGCCGATGTCAGGGCGGGATTGCGGACTTCTAAGAAATCTGCACAAAGTGTTTCTGCGGTTACATACGGAACGCTTTGCGTGCTCTATACTCGAATGCACGTCCGCGCACTTTTTTTCACTGGTGACTGGAGACCGACATGAACAGTACAGCCGTGCCAAGAGGCGCTAGCGAACCGTTCCGGCAACTGCGGGCGTTGCGTCGCGCGCGCAAGCTCAAGCAGGAGGACGTCGCCCGTAAAGCGGGGATTTCCCGGGAAGCCTACCTGCGGGCGGAGTCGGGTCAGGCCGATCCCCGCATGTCGACGTTCCTGGCCGCCTGCGAGGCGCTGGGCCTGGAAGTCGTGCTGGCCCCGCAGCATCTTGCTGCAGACGTCAACGCATTTATTGCCAGCCGCAATGGCGGCGTGACGGCAGCTTCCATGGCAGGCCAGCCGGCCGCCGGAAGCACGGCCGCGCCGGCTGCGGCACCGGCTTCCGGAGGCGGTTTCGGCTCCGGGACCGGAGAGGGCCACAAGCCGGTCTGACTGGCCGCTGCCTGGCCGGCCGCGTTCGCAACGCGCCGGCACTGGAAGCTGGCCTCCAGGCCACCCATGACAACCGGCGCGGGGCTTTCCGCACTGCGCCGGTTGCTACCGTCCTGAGCGCCGTTCGCGACGCCTGGCGTGGATGACGCCGCAGGCCTGGCTGCCTGCTTCGGCGCTTTCCCGCATTTCCTGGTTTTTCCCGCTGCGTGAGCAACTGCCGCCGCGCAGGCGTCGACGCGCGCATCCCGGCGCTTCCTGCTTTTTCCCGCTGTTCCCGTTTCCCACCTACAACTGCAATGCAAGCGGCGTTCGACGCATGCGTCAGCGGTGCCGTTTGACACGTCCGAAGTTGGCTATTACGATATGGTAAATTCATTACGCATTACGTAATTCATGCTCCGTGCACCGCGCACAGACTGAATACGGACCGGCAGGCACTCCCAGCAGAGGCCGCCAGGCGCCAGCGCAGCGCCAGATGGACTGAGACCCAGGAACGCTGACGACACCATGACACTCACGCACACCCAGCTCGCCGAGCACGGCTATATGTCCGGCTTCGCCAATGAATTCGCCACCGAGGCGCTGCCCGGTGCGCTGCCTGTAGGAAGGAACTCGCCGCAGTGCGCGCCCTACGGCCTGTACGCCGAGCAGCTGTCCGGCACGGCCTTCACCGCGCCGCGCGCGCACAACCGGCGCTCGTGGCTGTACCGCATTCGCCCGGCCGCGATGCATACGCCGTTCACGCAGATCGAGCAGTCGCGTTTCCTGAGCCGTTTCGACCAGGTGCCGCCGTCGCCCAACCAGATGCGCTGGAGCCCGCCGGCAATGCCGTCGGTGCCGACCGACTTTGTCGACGGCATCGTCACCATGGCCGGCAATGGCGGCCCCGAGGCCATGACCGGCTGCGGCATCCACCTGTACCTGGCCAACCAGTCGATGCAGGACCGGTTCTTCTACAACGCCGACGGCGAGATGCTGATCGTGCCGCAGCAGGGCCGCCTGCTGATGGTGACCGAGCTTGGCCGGCTGGAAGTGGAGCCGCAGGAGATCGTGGTGATCCCGCGCGGCGTGCGCTTCCGCGTGGAGCTGCCCGACGGCGAGGCGCGCGGCTATATCTGCGAGAACTACGGCGCCTTGTTCCAGCTGCCCGACCTGGGCGTGATCGGCTCCAACGGCCTGGCCAACCCGCGCGACTTCCTGTCGCCGGTTGCCAGCTATGAAGACCGCGAGGGTGATTTCGAGCTGGTGGCCAAGTTCCAGGGCAACCTGTGGCGCGCCGGGATCGGCCACTCGCCGCTGGACGTGGTGGCCTGGCATGGCAACTACACCCCGTACAAGTACGACCTGCGCCGCTTCAATACCATCGGTTCGATCAGCTTCGACCACCCGGATCCGTCGATCTTCCTGGTGCTGCAGTCGCCGTCGGCCACGCCGGGCGTGGACACCATCGACTTCGTCATCTTCGGGCCGCGCTGGCTGGCGATGCAGGACTCGTTCCGCCCGCCCTGGTTCC
Organism: Cupriavidus sp. FW305-27; assembly: GCF_058787995.1. Taxonomy (NCBI): domain Bacteria; kingdom Pseudomonadati; phylum Pseudomonadota; class Betaproteobacteria; order Burkholderiales; family Burkholderiaceae; genus Cupriavidus; species Cupriavidus sp. FW305-27. The sequence goes on along the minus strand of NZ_JBYTAG010000004.1, from coordinate 74,305 downwards.
ACCGCAATATCGCCAGCGAGTTCATGGGCCTGATCACCGGCGTCTACGACGCCAAGGCCGAAGGCTTTGCCCCGGGCGGCGCCAGCCTGCACAACTGCATGAGCGGCCACGGCCCGGATGCGGAAACCTTCGAGAAGGCCAGCGCCGCCGATACCTCGAAGCCGCACCGCATCGAGGACACCATGGCCTTCATGTTCGAGACCCCGGGCGTGATCCGCCCGACGCCGTATGCCGCGCAGTCGGCCTCGCTGCAGCAGGACTACTACACGTGCTGGCAGGGCCTGAAGAAACACTTCAACCCGAACACCCGCTGATCTCGCGCGCCTGGCCGCCCGCCCGGCTTTCTCCCCTCGCGCAAGCGGGAGAGGGGCCGGGCGGAGAGAGCCGGCGCTCGTCGAGCATGATGCGTCACCGCACGCGACAAGTGCCACCAAATTTTCGGAGTATCCCAATGACCGCCCCCAAGACCAGCTGGATCGCTTCCGCCAACGACGGCCAGTCCCACTTCCCGCTGCAGAACCTGCCGTATGGCGTGTTTTCGACCAAGGGCCAGGCCCCGCGCGTCGGCGTTGCCATCGGCGACCAGGTGCTGGACCTCGCCGCGCTGGATGAGGCCGGCCTGCTGCCGGCCGCTGCCAAAGGCACGTTTGCCGCAAGCAGCCTGAACCGCTTTATCGCTTTGGGCAAGCCGGTGTGGAGCGAAACCCGCAAGCGCCTGGGCGCGCTGCTGTCTGGTGATGACGCCGCGCTGCGCGACAACGCCGCCCTGCGCGACCAGGCACTGGTGCCGATGTCGGCCGCGACGCTGCACCTGCCGGTGGAGATCCCGGGCTACACGGACTTCTATTCGTCCAGGGAGCACGCCACCAACGTCGGCCGCATGTTCCGCGACCCGGACAATGCGCTGCTGCCGAACTGGCTGGAAATCCCGATCGGCTACAACGGCCGTGCCAGCTCGGTGGTGGTGAGCGGCACGCCGCTGCATCGTCCCAACGGCCAGATCAAGCTGCCGAACGAGGCACGCCCGATCTTCAGCGCCTGCCGCAAGCTGGACTTTGAACTGGAGATGGGCTTTATCGTCGGCAAGGAATCGGCGCTGGGCGAGCCCGTCAGCACCGCCGATGCGCCGGCGCATATGTTCGGCATGGTGCTGCTCAATGACTGGAGCGCGCGCGATATCCAGCAGTGGGAATACGTGCCGCTGGGGCCGTTCAACAGCAAGGGCTTCGGCACCTCGATCTCGCCGTGGGTGGTGACGATGGAAGCGCTCGAGCCGTTCCGCCGCGACAACCCCGAGCAATCGCCGCAGCCGCTGCCGTACCTGCAGCAGCAGGACAAGAATGCCTACGACATCGCGCTGGAAGTCGCGCTGCAGCCGCAGGGCGCAGCGGCACCCAGCACCATCTGCCGCACCAACTTCAAGGCGATGTACTGGACCATGGCACAGCAGCTGGCCCACCACACGGTGTCGGGCTGCAATGTGCGCGTGGGCGACCTGATGGGCTCGGGCACGATCAGCGGCACCACGCCGGACTCCTACGGCAGCCTGCTGGAAATGACCCGCAACGGCGCCGAGCCGGTGACGCTGGCCGACGGCAGCCGCCGAGCCTTCCTGGAGGATGGCGACGACGTGATCATGACCGGCTACTGCCAGGGCGAAGGCTATCGCGTCGGCTTCGGCGCGGTGTCGGGCAAGATCCTGCCGGCGCGCTGAAGCGCTTCAGCCGGCGCCGCGGTCGGCGCTTTGGCCGACTGCGGCGGCATCCAGGATGACCGCCGCGCGGCCTGACAGCAGTGCCTGGCCCTTGGCGCTGACGGTGAAGGCATACAGCACGCTGCTGCCTTCACCGCTGATGCGCTGTGCCTCGACCTGCAGCGGCGCGTCGATATCGTCGAGCCGCTCCACATGGAGCACCAGCTTGCGCACGCTGGCCAGGTAGCCCGAGCGCGGGCGCTGTGCGCCCATTCCTGATTCCGCTTCCGCCAGCAATGCGCCGTGCACGGCCATGGCCTGTGCCGCGTATTCAATGCCGCTGAGCGCGGCCAGCCGGCCGTGCGCGCGCAGCGGGTTGTCCGCGCGCGTATGCGTGGCTGACGTGCAGCGAACCGATGCCGGATCCCAGGCCAGCACGCCGTCGAGCAGGCACATCGTGCCCTGGTGCGGAATGCGTGCCGCGATCCAGTCGCGGTCTTTCAGCAGCTCAGCCATCCGCCTGGCCGCCGAGGCTTTCCACCTCGGCCGCAAGCTGCAGCGTATCCAGATAATCGAGCACCACGGTGGTGGCCTCGCCGCGGGCGATGGCCGCCAGCAGCGGCAGCATGCGTGCGGCCGGTGCCGACGTGCGCAGTGCTTCCAGCGCGGCGTCCGGCATCACCGTGGCTGGCGCCTGCTTCAGCGCCACGCCGACGCGCGCGAGCGAACGCGCGCTCTGCCGCGGCGTGACCAGCAGGGCCACGCCGAAGGGATCGGGGATCGGGCGGTGGCTATGCAGCGGCTCGGGGTAGCCGGTGTCATAGGCGATCAGCAGGCAGGGTTCGGCATCGGCGGCGGCCTGCAGCACGCATTCGAGCAAGCCCGCGCTGCCACTGCCATCCATGGCGCACAGCACATTGGAGGTGCGCATCGCGCCCGCGGCGATCGACCAGTAGCCGGCGGTGGCGTTGTGCACGGAGTTGTGGAAGCGCGTGGGCGACATCAGCGGCTCGGGCTCGGCCAGCGCTTCGCAGATCGCATGGAAGTTGAAGCCGTCGCTGCTGGACGAGGCAAAGATCGTCGGCAGCTGCGCGGCTTCGCAGTCGCTGGCGGCGACGGCCTGCTGGCCGACACCAAGCGCCAGCCGTACGGTCGGGCCGGTGCGGCGACGCTCGGCCGGCGGCAGGCCCGCGGGTGGCGGCAGTTCGGTGGGCGCGTGCGCGTATGGCACGCGGCCGGCAAGGACTTCGGCGGCCTGCTGCCAGCCGGTCAGGCCGGGGCCGAGCAGGCCGATGCTTTCGATATACACGTGCTGCGGCATGGCGATGCTCAGTGGGAAGCCGCGTCCGCGCGGGCGAACAGCAGGCTGCAGTTGGATCCGCCGAAGCCGAAGGCATTGGTCATCGCATAGCGCAGCGGTGCCTCGCGGTTGGCGAGCTGGTAGTTCACGTCCAGCGCCGGATCCACCTGCGTGGTGTTGATGCCGCCGGGCATCAGGCCGTGGCGCAGCGCCAGCGCGCAAATGACGGCTTCGAGCGCGCCGGCGGCACCCAGCGCATGCCCGGTGGCGCCCTTGGTTGAGCTGCACGGCGTGCCGGGCAGCACCGAGGCCATGGCCATGGCCTCGGCCGCGTCGTTGCTGCGCGTGGCGGTGCCATGCAGGTTGACGTAGCCGACCTGCGCCGGCGCGACCCCCGCGCTGGCCAGTGCCTGCTCTAGTGCCAGGCGCGCGCCCAGCCCGTCGGGGTGCGGGGTCGACATATGGTGCGCATCGCTGGATTCGCCGATCCCGGCCAGCAGGATGGCATCGCCTTGCGCGCTGCCGGCCACGCGCTCGAGCAGGCCGAATGCCGCGCCCTCGCCGATCGAGATGCCGTTGCGCGCCACGTCATAGGGCCGGCACGGCTGGTCGGACAACAGCTCCAGCGAATTGAAGCCGTACAGCGTGGTGTGGCACAGCGAATCGACGCCGCCGACCACAGCCACATCGATCAGCCCTGCCTCCAGCATGCGCCGTGCCGAACTGAACACCTTGGCGCCGGATGAACAGGCCGAGGACACCGCAGCCGCGGGACCGGTCAGTCCCAGGTATTGGCGCAGGAAGGCGGGCAGCGAGTAGGGGTTGTGGGTGGTGGCGTAATGGAAGCCCGGCGGCAGCGCGCCGCTGGCAGGATCGCGCTGGCGATAGGCCAGTTCCGTCTGCAGCACGCCCGCGGTGCTGGTGCCCAGGAAGACGCCGACCCGGTGGGCGCCGTAGCGCGCCGCCGCTTCGCGCACGCGCGCGGCAAAGCCGTCCTGCTCCAGCGCCAGTTGCGCCAGCCGGTTGTTGCGGCAGTCGAATTCGGCCAGTGCGGGCGGCAGTGCCACGGTGTCCAGGCCGGGGACTTCGCCGACGAAGGTATCGAGCTCGACACCGCCGAAGCGGCAGGGCGCCAGGCCGCCGCGCTGCGCACGCAGTGCCGACAGGGTGGCGTCTACACCGGCGCCAAGGCAGCTGGTGGCCGTGAAATGCGAGAACAGGAGCGGGGACACGGCTTAGGGGGAACGAATGGAAGGAATCTCGGAAGGCTGTGCCAATTGTAACAAGCCGCCGCTCACTCAGGCTGTCGGCACGGCCGCGCGCAGCGTGACGCAGCGCAGGCCGGCGCGTTCAATGGCAGCGAGCAGGCCCGGCAGCACGGTGGTGCAATGTGCATTGCCGGCGGCATCGGTGCCGGGATTGCCGTCGTGCAGCAGCAGGATGTCGCGCCCGGCGAGCTTGCCGGTGAGGCGCTGCGCCACGCGCCCCGCGTGGTCGCCGCAGCGGGTATCGAAGCCGCGCCGGGTCCAGGCCGCAAGCTGAAGCCCGAGCCGGCACAGCACCGGCTCAAGGAAGGGATTGCGCAGCCCCGCGGGCGCGCGGAAGAAGCGCGGCGCCTGGCCGGTGAGGTCGGTCAGCACCTGCTGCGCGGCACCGATGTCGCGCAGCATGCGCCCGGGACCGAACACCGAGAAGTGCAGCCGGTGGTACATGCTGTGGTTCTCCACGGTGTGGCCGCGGCCGACGATCTCGCGCACCAGTTCCGGATGCGCCGCGGCGCGCGCGCCGACGCAGAAGAAGGTCGCGCGCGCGCCGTGCTGGTCCAGCATGTCGAGCACGCGCGGCGTCAACGCCGGGTTGGGGCCGTCGTCGAATGTCAGTGCCACGCAATCATCGGCAGAGGGCGGCAGGCGCAGCACGTTGGGGCCAAGCCAGTGGCTGCGCGGCCACAGGCCGGCGGCGCACATTGCCGCATGGGCGGCACCAACGCCGGCCAGCGCCATGCCGATGGCCTCAGGGTGCGCCAGCATTGCGCCGGCGGCACCCAGGTGCACGGCGGCGGCGCCGTAAAGCAGCGGGGTGGGGCGCCAGGGGCGGCTGTAAGAGGTGCCGCGCAAGGCTACGCGCGGTGCGGGATACGAATTCATGTTGCACTCTTGGCTGTGTCTGGCGCCGCGGGGCGCGCCAGGATCGCCGAAAACCACAGGGCCAGCACGGCCCCTGGACCTACTGTCAGGCCGAAGGCCTTGAGCAGCGGCAGGCTCGACAGCGCCAGCAGGCCGAAGGCGGCCACCGTGGTCAGGTTGGCCAGCAGCAGCGACACCAGCGTATGCGGTGAAGCGCCCGCCACCTGGCTGCCTGCAGCGGGGCCGTTGAAGAATAGCGCGTAATTGGAGCCCACGGCCATCAGCAGCAGCAGGCCCACCAGGTGCAGCAGCGTCAGCGGCTGGCCGAGCGCTGCCAGCCCGCCCAGCACCACCAGCGCCGCCGCGGCCAGCGGCAGCACCGTGGCCACGACGCGCCGTGCCGAGCGCAGCGCCACGGCCAGCAGCACGATGATCGCCAGCAGGCCGGCCAGCGACAGCAGCAAGGCCTCGCGCAGGTAGCCGGTGTAGAGGCGGTCGGATTCGCCCTTGAGGTCGACGAACAGCGTGTCGGGAACGCCGGCCCGCGCCACCGCGGCCCGCACCGCGCCGGTGTCGACGCCGTCGGCCGCGCCGGTGCTTTGTTGGGCCGGTGCGCGCAGCGGCAGCGTGGCGCTCCAGCGCCCGTCGCGCTGCGCCAGCAACGCATCGACAGCCAGCGCCATGGAGGTGCCGCGCAAGTCCTCGCGCCGCAGCAGCGCACCGGTGCGCGCGGCCTCGGCCTGCGCCAGGAAAGGCGCGAACAGTGACGCGCGCACCGGCTGCGTGGCGATGGCGGCGCCCAGGCGCTGCGCCAGCTCGTCGGGCGGCGGCAGGCTGGCCTGGCGCTCGCGCTGGGTCGCCGCGCTGGGCAGGTAGCGCGCCGGGCTCTCGTAGCCGCCGATGAAATTCTGTGCCACCAGCGGGTCCAGTTCACGGGCCACGCGCTCCGCGCCCTGCAGCACGGATTCCTGGTCCGGCCCGGACAGCACCACCAGGTAGCGCACGTCGGGCGCGCCAAGATCCTCGCGCAACCTGGTATCGAGGGCCTGGTCGCTGGCCGACACCGGGCTCAGCGCCTGCAGCTCGCGGCCCCACAGCGTGCCGCGGTGCATGGCCAGCACCGTGGCGGCTGCCACCACCAGCACGAGCACCAGCCAGCGCAGCCGGTGCGCGCGCGCCGCCAGCCACTGCAGCCGGCGGCCCAGCGGCGCCACGTCGCGCAGGTGCAGCGTGGCCGGCACCAGCTGCGGCAGCACGAAGCGCGTCACCAGCGCCGCGGTCGCCAGCCCGGCAATCGAATACAGCCCCAGCTGCGCCAGCCCCGGAAAGCCCGACAGCAGCAGCGAGGCAAAGCCGCAGACCGAGGTCAGCACGCCCAGGCGCACCGTCGGCCAGAAGCCGCCCAGCCAGGCGCGCTCGTCGCGCCGGCCGTCGCGCGTGTACTGCGCGGACTGCACGAACAGGTAGATCGAATAGTCGACCGCCTCGCCGATCAGCGTGGTGCCGAAGCCCAGCGTCAGTCCGTGCACCGAGCCGCCGAAGCCCAGGCTGACCGCGGCAATGCCCGCCAGCGCGCCGCTCAGTACCGGCACCAGCCCCAGCACCAGCAGCGGCACCGAGCGGTAGACCAGCAGCAGCAGCGTGACGATGATGGCCACGCCGATGGTCGACAGGCGCTCCACATCATGGCGGATGGTGTCGCGTGCATTGACGGAGAACACGCCCGGCCCGGTCATCGCCAGCTGGTACTTGCCAGCGATCGCAGCCTTGGCAAACGCCTCGCGCACGGCCCCGATGGCTTGTGCCTGCGCATCCGTGTCAGACCCCGCGGCGGCGGTCTGCGCCAGCAGCACCGCGCGCTTGCCGTCGCGCGACGCCCAGGCGCCGGCGTGCATGGGCACGCGCTGCCCGGCATCCAGCTGTGCCAGCATCGCGGCCACTTCGCCGGTGGGATCGCGCGGCAGCAGCGACTTGGTGAAGAGCCCGGCGGACGAGGCCAGCAGCTCGAACGATTCATTCAGCGCCTGCGCCAGGCCGCGTTCACTGAAGCGCTCGGGCGTGACCGCGGGGCTGAGCAGGTAGCGGTGCGCAAACACGTATTGGCGGTCTGCATCCTGGTTGACCGGCTCGCCGTTCTGGATCGCCGTGAAGCGGGGGTCGCCGCGCAGCTGTGCCGCCATGGCACGCGACACCGCGGCGCGGCCATCGGCATCGCCGCCTTCGATCCCGACCAGGACCAGGCGCGATACCAGCCCGTCGCGCAGCTGGTTCACCAGCAATTGCTGCTCGGCGCTGGGCAGGCGCGGCAGGAAGGCCGAGAGGTCGGCCGTGAAGGTGGTGCGGCTGATCACAGCCGCGCAGGCGAGCATGGCGAAGATCCACAGTGCCAGCGCGAGCCGGCGCATCGCTGGGCGCATCGTTGCGGGCGGCGCTGCGCTCATGGGCGGCCGGCAGGTCGGATCTTCATCACCGAGCGGTCGCCGTCGGCCTGCCGGATCTCGACGCGGTCAAGCGCATCCTGGCTGCCGTCGATGCGCACCTGGCTGACCACCGCGGCCATGCGCGAGTCCGCCGGAGTCAGTGTCAGCGTCCAGCGGCTGGCACGGCCTTCCAGGCCGAGCTTGTAGTAGCGCTCAAGCGTCTGGCGGTTGCCTGCCAGCGTGCCGCGGATGCTTTCGATAAAGGCAGCCAGCTCGGGGTAGTTCTGCAGCGGCATGGTGTAGCGCTTGCCGTCGCGCTCGACCGTCAGCATGTCGCCGTCGAGCACCATGTTCTCGGCCTTGGGCGACAGTGTGCGCTTCTCCAGGTGGTCGGGCGCCGTGAACAGCAGCTCGCCGGACGACTGCACCGGCTTGTCGACTATCGCCAGGTACTTGGTCTCGGTGAACAGCACGCGCCCAGACTTGCGCTGCGCCAGGGTGGACATCAGCTGGTCGACGCCAAATGTGGCGGCGCCGGACGGCGTGGCCAGCGCAAGCATGGCGCCGGCCAGCAGCATCGACAGCAGGAAGCGGAAAGGGCGTCTGGAAAGGGGCATCAGGGGCTGCTCAGGGCTCGCGGGTCATGGCTCGTTGCCCGGCGGCGGCTGTTCAGACAGCGGCGGGCCGGCGTGCCAGAAATCGTAGAAGTTGAACCAGTTGTACGGGGCGCTGCGGCAGAATTGTTCCAGCAGGCGCACGTATTCGGCCAGCGCGGTTTGCACGGCTGCCTCGCGCTGGCCGCGTGCGGTTTCGGTGAAGTCGGCCAGCGGCACGAAGTGCACATCGTAGCGGTTGCCGCCGCGGTACAGGCCGGTGATGAAGAACACCGGCCGGCGCAGCATCGCCGCCATGCGTAGCGGGCCGGTCGGAAGGCCGGTCGGCGTGCCGAGGAAGCTGCACTGCTGCACCGGGTCGGTGGCGCGTTGCGACAGCGTGCGGTCGGCCAGCATGCCGATCATGTAGCCGCGGTCAAGGTAGTCGCGCACCCGCAGCATGGTGTCGAAGCGGCCCAGCGCGATCACGTCCTGGCGCATCGCCGGGTTGATCGACGTCAGCACGTCATTGAGCTTGTGCGCGTTTTCCTCGTACATGGTGATCGCGACTTCCATGTCCGGGTGCCGCCGCCCGAGCGCGCGCACCACCTCGAAGCTGCCCAGGTGCGCACCCAGCAGGATTGCGCCGCGGCCGCGCGCCATCGCGGCTTCCAGCTGTTCCTCTCCGTGCAGGCGGATATCGAACAGGTCGAAGCGGCCGTTGAGCAGGTAGATGCGGTCATGGATGGTCGAGGCGAAGGTGAACACATGCCGGTAGCCATCGATCCAGTTGGCATCGCGCCCGAGGGCGCGGCCCATGTAGGCGCGCGAGGCATGGCGTGCCGCCGGCGCGAACAGCATGAAGTACGCCGCAATTCCCCGCAGCACCACGCGCCCGACGGGGCGGCCGAGTGCCAGCGAGATCCACGTCATGACGCGCAGCAGCGTGATGCTGCCGCGCTCCTGGCGGCGCGACCATTCGGATTCCAGCGGCGGCTGCCGCCTCCACAGCCAGCTCAGCATGCCGATGCCCCCGCGTGCGTCGCGGCACCGCGCACCTGCAGCGTGCCGCTGGCGACGTCGCGTCCGGCGCTGCGCAGCGTGAAGCGGATACTCACGCCGCCATCGGCCGCTGCGTCGGCCTGGTGGAGGATCTCAACGCGCTCGCCCGGGGTCACCGGGCTCAGGAACTTGATGGTGCCGGCCTCGGTGACGGCAAGGCGGCGGCCCATTGCAATGCCGAGTGCCAGCACCGCGTGGTCCAGCAGTACCACCCCCGGCACGATCGGATGGCCGGGAAAGTGGCCGGCGATGGCCGGGTGATCGGCGTCGATGACAAAGCCGGGCCTTGCCGCGCTATCGCCGTGGTGCGCCCCGGCAAGCCTTGCGACCAGCGCCGCCAGGGCCTCGCGCGGCAGCTTGCCGGCCGCATTGCGCGGCAGGCTGTCGGCAAAGAGCAGCGGGCGTGGCAGGAAGGCCGGGTCGATGCGCGCGCGCAGCGCCTGCTGCAGCTGCGCCGGGGCGACGCCTGGCGCCACTGCCACGGCCACCAGCCGCACCACGTGGCCATGCGTGTCGCCTTCGTGCGCATCATCGGGCATGAAGAACGCGCCGTCGCGCACGCCGTCGATGGCCGTGAGCTGGTGGTTCAGGTAAGCCAGCGAGGTGCGCTTGCCGGCGATATTCAGCATGTCGGCCTTGCGGCCATGGAGCAGGAAGTGGCCGGCATCCAGCGGCGCGATGGCGTCGCCCAGCGGCACCGGCTGCTCGATATGGCCGCCTTCGGCCCAGGTCTCGGCGCCGCCGGCGCCCTGGCGTGCCTGCAGCCGCACGCCCGGCACCAGTGTCCAGGCATCAGCCTGCGCGGTGCGGCGCGTGGCGATCTGGCCGGTCTCGGTGCTACCGTAGATCTCGCATAGCGGAGCGCCGAACAGGGTCTCGGTCTCGCCCGCCAGCTGGCGGCCAAGCGGGGCGGTCGCGCACAGCACCAGGTCTGCCGGCGGCATTGCCATGCCCGACTGCACCAGCGTGCGCAGGTGCACGGGCGAGCTGACCAGCGCACGCGGGGCCGGCACCGAGGCGAGGGCATCGTGCACGTCGGCAGGATAGAAGGCCGGGGCCGACACCAGGGCCGCGCGGCCCTGCAGCACCAGCATGACCGTGGCCTCCAGCCCGAACATATGCTGCGGCGGCACCGTGCCCACCACGGTCCAGGCACGCCCGTCCAGCAGGCCGAGCCGCTGTGCCGCGGCCTGCGCGCACCGGGCCATCGCGCCCCAGGTCTTGCGGTGCGGCACCGGCGTGCCGGTCGAGCCTGACGTGAACACGTACGCCATGACCTGGGTCGCGGCAATCCGCGGGATCTCGACCGGCCCGTCCGTGGCCGCGCCGCGCAGGCCGTCGTGATAGTGGAACGCCGGCATGGCGAATGCCGCGTCAGGCTGGTCGTGCAGGCAGAAGGCGTCCGGGGCAAAGTCGGCCAGCTGGCGCACCATCTCCGGCGTATGCGATGGCGGCAGCAGGGTGGCCTTGCCCGCCAGCAGCGCGGCGCACAGGCCGACGGTGAAGCGGTAGCGGTCGGTGCAGGCGTTGAATACGTGCCCGCCTGCGGGCAGCGCATCGGCCAGGCTGGACGCATCTGCCAGGAACTGGCGCACGCTGACAGGCCGTCCGTGCGCCCAGGCGATGATGTCTTCGGGCGAGGCATGCGCGACGATCGGGAGCATGGTCATGGGGCTGAGCCTGTGCCTGTTGCCAGTGTAGGGGCCGGTTTGCGGCGCGTCAGCGCGGCAAACCGGGCCGGTCCGCACGGGCAGCCATGACTGCGCGATAGCCATGCACCGCGTCCAGCAGGCCGCCGTGGGCCATGCCCGGGAAGGCAACGCGGCGGCACACGGCTTCGCCCACGAACATCAGCGCGATCAGCAGCGGCGTGGCCAGGTTGGCGAAGCTGGACCAGGTCGCCACCGGCGCGAGCACGAACAGCAGCGTCGATACACCTACCATCGCGGCAAAGAACAGCGTCCAGGCCTGGGTCACGCGCAGCGTGTAGCGCAGGTGCGCGGGGGGCAGCTGGCCATGGATTGCCGTCGCGATCTGCGTGCACAGTGGCGTGCGGCCGGGACGCAGGCTCAGCGCGAACATCACGCCCAGCGCGGCATTGATGCCGGCGTGCTGCAGGAAATAGGTCCAGCCGAAATGCGCGGCCAACGGCATGCGCCAGATCCACAGGGCGGCGCAGGCGGCCAGCAAGGCGGCCATTGCGGGCAGGCGCCCCCAAGTGCGGAGGCAGGCAAGGAAGCCGATCAGCAGGAACGGCGCCGCCCCGAGCCACAGCGCGGCGACTTCGGCACCTGGCTGGTGTGCCGCATGGTGCAGGGCGGATTCGTAGGCGACAAAGGCGGCCACCGCTGCAATCCAGCCATGGCGCCGGCCTGCCGGCACGGCATCCTGCCGTACAGGCGTGGCTGGCGCGGCGGGCGTGGAGGGGCGGTCGAATTGCTGGCTCGATGGCATCTGCGAGGGTATATTGTGTGTAGCGTAAGTCGCTTGGTGCACGGCGTTGCCGGAAATGGCGCCGCGTGGTGCGCGAAGCGAACGCTTTATACCCCAAAAGACCGGCCCGACGTGGTGATGATTCCCAAAAGGCCTGCCTTTGTTGTTACTAAACTTCTCTCAACTGGCTGGGATTTGCCCCTTTTGATAGCATCGGTTGCCCTGCCATGCGGCCTGGACAACCTTTCCCGGACCCATGCCGCAGCGGCATTCCAGCCACCTAGCGACATGACCGAACTCGAAACCGAACTTGCCCGCCTGATCATCGACGAACTCGAAATTGCCGAGCTACGGCTGGAGGATATCAACGCCGCCACGCCGCTCTATGGCGAAGGCTTCGGGCTGGATTCCATCGATATCCTCGAGATCGCACTGCTGGTGTCGCGCAAGTACGGGGTCGAACTGCGTTCGGACAACCCCGACAACAAGACCATCTTCGCCTCGCTGGGCAGCCTGGCCAACTATCTGGCGGAACACCGTACGCGCTAGTTCGGCAGCCGCACCCAACCTTCCCCCCTTTCCAAAGCCAGGACCGGAGCACGACATGCCGCAGCAAGCCATGCCCGGGCCCGCACTGGTAGCCGGCGGCAGCGCCTGCCCGATGGGTGACGCCGAGCCGTCCGCCACGCACCTGGTGCTGATCCCCAGCTATAACCCCGGCGTGCGCCTGCATGAGGTGCTGCGCGCGGCGCGCGCCGCCTGGACACCGGTCTGGGTGGTCGTGGACGGCAGCACCGATGGCAGCGACCAGTGGCTGCTGGCGCAGGCAGCCACCGATCCCGGGCTGCGCGTCCTGGTGCTGCCGCACAACCAGGGCAAGGGCACCGCGGTGCTGCATGGCATCGATTCCGCCGCCGCGGCCGGTTTCACGCATGTGCTGGTGATGGATTCGGACGGGCAGCACCCCGCGCACCTGATTGCGCAATTCATGGCGATATCACAGCGCAACCCGGGCGCCATGGTGCTGGGCCGGCCCGTCTTCGACGCCAGCGCGCCGCGCGAGCGGGTCTACTGGCGGCGCATGTCCAACTTCTGGGCGGATGTCGAGACGCTATGGGCGGGCATCGGGGATTCCCTGTACGGCTTTCGCGTCTACCCGATCGCGCCGCTGCGCGCCGTCATGCGCGAGAGCCGCTGGATGCGCCGCTTCGACTTCGACCCGGAAGTGGCGGTGCGGCTGTGCTGGCGCGGCGTGCGCCCCATCAATGCCGACGCCCCGGTGCGCTACTTCGGCCAGCGCGAGGGTGGGGTGTCGCACTTCCGCTATCTGCGCGACAACCTGCTGCTGACCGGCATGCACCTGCGGCTGCTGGCCGGCTTAATGCTGCGGCTGCCTGTCCTGGTGTGGCAGCGGCTGCGGCGGGCGGCCGGCGACGCGTCGTGCCGGCCGAAAGCCTGAACCCGCAAAAGAAGCAGAAAGGCCGCGCGAAGCGGCCTTTCTGCTTGTTGGGCCCAGGGGCCAGGGTTTGCTTACTTGCCCAGTTCGTGACCAATCACGCCGCCCACCACGGCACCGCCGATGGTCCCGGCGGCGCTGCCGTCAGTCAGCTCGTGTCCGGCCACGCCGCCGGCCACCGCGCCCGCCGCCGTACAGCCGGCCAGCGCCATGCTTGCGCTTACCAGTAGTGCACCTGCGAGTTTCCACATGATGGTCTCCTGCATCGTTGGCGGGCCAGTTGCAGGCAACCGGCCCCATGTGTCCAGCTTAGGCCCATGCCGGGCAGGGGCCTCTCCGAGACACGCCGATTGCGCTGTAGGAATCGGACGACGCAGGTGGCGCAGCGGTGGCGTCAGGCGTCGCCGGCGTGCTGGCGCAGGCGCTTGATCAGCGAAGAAGTGTCGGCGCGGCCGCAGCCCATCTGCTGCAGGTCGGCATAGAATTGGTCGACCAGCGCCGTCACCGGCAGGCCGGCGCCGTTGCGGCGCGCCTCGTCCAGGCACAGGCCCAGGTCCTTGCGCATCCAGTCCACCGCGAAGCCGAAGTCGAACTTGTTGTCGATCATGGTGGGGCCGCGGTTCTCGAGCTGCCATGAGCCGGCCGCGCCCTTGCTGATGACGTCCAGCACCAGGCGCATGTCCAGCCCGGCGCGCTCGCCAAAGGCGATGGCCTCGGACAGGCCCTGGATCAGCCCGGCGATGCTGATCTGGTTGACCATCTTGGCCAGTTGCCCGGCGCCGGATTCGCCGATGCGCGTGACGGCGCGTGCGTAGGCGGCAATGACCGGTTCGGCGCGCGCATAGGCGTCGGCATCGCCACCGCACATGATGGTCAGGATGCCTTTCTCCGCGCCGACTTCGCCGCCGGAGACCGGGCCGTCGACAAAGTGCAGGCCGTGCTCGCGCGCGGCGGCGTGGAGTTCGCGCGCCACGTTGGCGCTGGCGGTGGTGTGGTCCACGAAAATGCAGCCGCTGGGCGCGCTGAAGAAGGCGCCGTCATGCCCGGTCAGCACCGCGCGCAGGTCGTCGTCATTGCCCACGCAGGAGCAGACCACCTGCGCATCGCGCACGGCCTGTGCCGGCGTGGGAGCCGCTTTGCCGCCGAACTTCCCGACCCAGGCCTGCGCCTTGGCGGCGGTGCGGTTGTACACGGTGACCTCGTGCCCCTTGGTGGCGAGGTGGCCGGCCATGTGGAAACCCATGACGCCCAGTCCGAGAAATGCGACACGCATGCTGCTGCTCCGTTGCTTGTATGTTTGGGATCGGTGAGGCGCGGCCCCGTTTGCGTGATGCCACGCCAGGGTCCTCCGCCGGCGGGACGGCTGGGCCGCCTCCGGCCCCAGAGTATACGGGGGCGCGGGGGCGGGGGACAGATACAGAGCCCGGCACGATGCTGCGCTACAGAATGCGGCTTCGGGCACATATAGTCATGACATCGTTAAATAAAAAATACCTATGAGATAGGTATTTGAAAAATACCCATGTTGTCGCTAAAATAGAAATACCTATCATATTGGTATTCCATCGGCGCGATGAAGCAAATCGTCTCCACTCCCTGGCAGCTTGGCCAGATCCTGCAGGCAGCGCGCAAGGCGGCCGGCCTGAACCAGACCGAGGCCGCCGCGCGGCTGAATATCAGCCAGAGCCGGATGTCGCACATGGAGCTGAACCCCGACACCATCAGCGTCGACCAGTTGCTGGCGCTGGTCGGCGCGCTCGGGCTGGAATTGGTGGTTCAGGACCGGGCCACGGGGGCCGCCGAGGTGTCCGACGTGGCGTGGTAATCATGGCGGCACGCAGGTCACGTACGCCGGCGCTGTCGGTCTGGGCCAACGGGCAGCGCGTGGGCACCTGGCGCCAGCCGTCCGGTACCGGGATGGAACTGGAATACGACGAGGACTGGATCCGCTCTGAAGCCGGGCGGCCCCTGTCTCTGTCGCTCGGGTATGGCCTGGGCAACCGGCGCGTGGTGCGTGGGGATGCCGTGCGCAACTACTTCGACAACCTGTTGCCGGACAGCGAGGCCATCCGGCGCCGGTTGGCGCTGCGCTTCCAGACCGGCTCGGTGGAAGCCTTCGAGCTGCTCGCCGCCATCGGCCGCGATTGCGTGGGCGCGGTGCAGATCCTGGGCGAAGACGAAGCGCCTGCGGGCATCGACCGGATCGAAGGCGAACCGCTATCGGACGAGCAGATCGAGCGCTGGCTGGAGGATATCGTCGCCACCCCCGCGCTTGGGCGGCATGAGCACGACGACGACTTCCGCATCTCCATCGCCGGCGCGCAGGAGAAGACTGCGCTGCTGCGCCATGACGGCCAATGGCTGCGGCCGCATGGTGCCACCCCGACCACACATATTTTCAAGCTGCCACTGGGCCTGGTGGGAAACCGCAGGGCCGACCTGAGCACGTCGGTGGAAAACGAATGGCTGTGCCTGAAGATCCTTGCCGCCTATGGCTTGCCGGTGGCCGATTGCGAGATGCTGACGTTCGGCCGCCGCAAGGTGCTGAGCGTCACGCGTTTCGACCGCCAGCCTCATCCGTCAGGCAATTGGCTGCTGCGGCTGCTGCAGGAAGATTTCTGCCAGGTGTTCGGCCACAGCCCGCTGCAGAAATACGAGGCCGATGGCGGGCCCGGCATGATCGAGATCGCCACGGTGCTGCGCAACTCAGTGGCCCAGGCCGATGATCTGCAGACGCTGCTGGCCGCGCAGTTGCTGTTCTGGCTGCTGGCGGCACCGGACGGGCACGCCAAGAACTTCAGCATCCGCCTGCTGGCCGGCGGGCGCTACCGCATGACGCCGCTGTACGACGTGATGTCGATCTGGCCGGTGGTGGGCCAGGGCGCCAACCAGTTCTCCTGGCACAAGGCCAAGCTGGCCATGGCGGTCGCCGGCCGCAGCCGGCACTACGGCCTGCGCGATATCCAGCGCCGCCATTTCAATGCGATGGCACCGCGCTGTTTCCTGGGTGCCGATGCCGAGGCGCTGATCGGGCGCATCATCGCGCGGACCCCGGCGGTGATCGCCGAGGTCGGCGCAGCACTGCCCGCGGGTTTTCCGCAGAAGGTGGCGGACACGATACTGGAGGGTCTGCGGGCATCGGTGCAGCGGCTGGCAGAGATGCCGGCGCAGGTGGAGGGGTGAGCCCTGGAGAGGCTTTGCCGCCGGAGCTGACCGCCGCGCACAACACCACAAGGTCAGAACCCGCCTACGCCAGCTTCCGCCCTTGTCCTATCCCTTGCGCCTCGCGCCCTGCCTACATTGAAGCCAGGTTGCACCACCGCAAGGAGCCGACTCATGTCATTCGCGCTATACATTATCGGCCTGTTGGTCCTGGTTGCCGGCGTTGCCTGGGGCATGGAAACCGCTGGCCTCGCGCCCGTGTATATCGGTATTGCCTGCCTGATCGTGCTTGGCATCGGCATCATGGCGGCGGTCTCGCGTACCCGTACCAAGGATCCCTCCTGAGGGTTGCGGGCCTGGCGCCGTGCCGGGCCCGCCCTTGTTTTTCGTGACGCCGCGCAGCGGCGGGCGCACCAGGTTGGCTTGGAACCAGGCCGGCGTCGCCTGCGCGCCATGGCCAGCCAGCATCTACTAGTTCACCGGGCCGTCGTGTCCACCGTATCCTGGACGGGCGGACTCGCCAGCTGCGCGCGCACCGCCGCCGCCAGTTCGGCAGCCGCCGGCGACAGGCTGCGGTTGCGCGAGGTCACCAGCCCGATCGAGCGCTCGGTCACCGGCGCCGTCAGCAGGCGCTCGACAATGCCGGGCTGGCGCACCGTGCCGGCCGCGATCTCTGGCAGCGCGGCCACGCCGAAGCCGCATTCGACCATGGCCGCGATGGTGGCCAGGCGCTCGGCCTCGAATACCGGCTGGAAGCGGATGCGGTTCTGCAGGAAGGCCCATTCCGCGTACTGGCGCACGCTGCTCGGGTGCGTCATCGACACATGGGGCGCGCTGGCGGTATCGGCCCAGCGCAGCGGCCCGGGGCTGCGCGCGAGCGGGTGCGCCGACGGGATCAGCAGCACGAAGCGGTCCGACAGCAGCGGCTCATACTGCAGGTCAGCCTGTTGCGGATCGGCCGCGGTCAGCGCGAAATCCACGTCGCCGGCGCGCACCAGGTCGAAGGCCGGGCCGGAGAGGGTATCGAATACCTTCAGCGCCACTTCCGGGCGCGCCTGGTGGTAGGCCATCAGCACGCGCGGCAGCATGCGCGCCGCCAGCGAGGGCAGCGCCGCCACCGCCACCTGGCCGCGCTCGGCGCTGGCAATGCCGGTCACGGCGTCGATGGCGCCGCGGAACGCCGCCTGCAGCAGCGCGGCCTGCTGCATGAAGACCTGGCCGGCCGCGGTCAGGCGCACGTTCCGGGTGGTGCGGTCGAACAGGCGCACGCCGAGGGATTCCTCGATGCGCAGGATCTGCGTGGACAGGGCGGATTGCGACACGTGCAGCTGGCTGGCGGCCTGGCGGAAGTTGAGCGTGCGGCCAAGCACCAGCGTGGTTTCGATGTCGCGCATCGACAGGTTGATTTTCATCTGCGGCAGCGGGCCGGCGGCGTCCGCCGGCCGAATCACACGATTGATCTGATTTGTGGATCATTCTATCCATAGAATCGACTTCTTCAATCAAAGCAAGTTCTCTACACTGCCGGGATTCGTCGCCCCGCCATCAGGATTTGTAGCGATGGCGAGTGCGCGCCACGTCGCATCCCTGGGAGAACCTATGCCGAACCCGACCGCACCGGTCATCCTGAGCCGCCCCGGCGCCGCGCATGCGGTGGTGGTGGGCGGCGGCACCATGGGCGCCGATGTTGCCGTGGTGCTGACCCGCGCGCTGTGCCGTACCACCGTGGTCGAGCCCGATGCCGGCCGCGCCGGCGCCATGCCCGGGCGCGTGCGCGGCAACCTGGCCGCGATCGGCCGTGAACAAGGCGCGGAGCGCCTGGCGGTGGCCGCGACGCTGGATGCGGTGGACTGGTCCACCGTGGACCTGGTGATCGAGTGCATCCCGGAACAGCTGGACCTGAAGCAGGCACTCTTTGCCGAGCTGGTGCGGCGCGCGCGGCCCGATACGGTGCTGGCCAGCAACAGCTCCAGCTTCCCGATCAGCGCCATCGGCGCGGGACTCGACTCGCGTGCGCGCATGCTCGGCCTGCACTTCTTCATGCCGGCGCACCTGGTGCCGCTGGTGGAAGTGGTGATGGGCG
Organism: Cupriavidus sp. FW305-27; assembly: GCF_058787995.1. NCBI lineage: Bacteria > Pseudomonadati > Pseudomonadota > Betaproteobacteria > Burkholderiales > Burkholderiaceae > Cupriavidus > Cupriavidus sp. FW305-27. The sequence goes on along the minus strand of NZ_JBYTAG010000004.1, from coordinate 55,977 downwards.
ATGACAGCGACGAGGCCTGTGCCGACGCGCTGATCGCCTTCATGCGCCGCTGCGCGATGGTGCCGGTCAAGGTGCGCAAGGACCTGCCGGGCTTTCTTGCCAACCGGCTGCAGCATGCGCTGTCGCGCGAGGCATTCAGCCTGATCGACCGCGGCATTGCCTCGCCCGAGGATGTCGATGCGGCGGTGCGCTTCGGCTTTGGCTTTCGCTTCCTGGCGGCCGGGCCGGTGCTGCAGCGTGACCACGCGGGCATCGACGTGCACGCGGCCGCCGGCGCCACCATGTACCCGACCTTCTGCAACGACGACCATCCGGCGCGCTGCCTGTCCGAGCGCGCCGCCGACGGCCGCCACGGCATGAAGCGCGGCGAAGGCTTCTACCAGTGGACCCCCGAAACCATTGCCGCCGAGCGCGCACGCTATGACAGCCTGCTGCGCGCCGGCCTGGCGCTGATCGCGCCTGAACTGCCCGAGATCGAGCCATGACCCGGACCCCTTCCCAAGCCCCCGTAGCCGCGGCCCGCGTGCCGCTGGCCGATGCGCCGCTGATCGTCACCGTGGCGCCCAACGGCGCCTACAAGCGCGCCAGCGACCATCCGGCGGTGCCGCTGACCGCCGCCGCACTGGCCGCTGAAGCGCGCGCCTGCCTGGATGCCGGCGCGGCCATGATGCACATGCATGTGCGCGATGCCGAAGGCCGCCACTCGCTCGACGTGCAGGCCTACCGCGACGCGCTGGCCGCGGTGAAGCAGGCCGTGGGCGAAGCGTTGCTGGTGCAGGTGACGAGCGAGGCCGCGGGCGTCTACCAGGCCGCGGAGCAGATGGCGATGGTGCGTGAGCTGCGGCCCGAAGCCGTTTCGGTGGGCCTGCGCGAAGTCGCCGTGCCGGACATCCCGGACAGCGAACTGGCGGCGTTCTTCGCCTGGCTGGCGCGTGAGCGCGTGATGACGCAGGTGATCCTGTATGACGTGGCCGATGTGCGGCGCTGGCAGTCGATGCGCGAGCGCGGCATGGTGCCGCCGGGCGCATGGTCGGTGCTGTACGTGCTGGGGCGCTATGCCGCCGGGCAGGTGTCGTCGCCGCACGACCTGCTGCCGTTCCTGCAGGCCGCGGGCGAGTCCGGCGACGCGTTGCCGTGGGCGATCTGCGCCTTCGGCCGCGAAGAGAATGCCTGCGTGACCGCGGCCGCCGCATTTGGCGGCCATGTGCGGGTGGGATTCGAGAACAACCTGCTGCTGCGCGACGGCAGCCGCGCACCCGGCAACCATGCGCTGGTGGCGCAGGCGGTGCAAGGCGGCCTGACGCTGGGCCGGCCGATTGCCGACGCCGCCGATGCGCGCCGCATCTACGGCGAGGTGCGCTGAGGCGCTGCCCGGCCGGCTACCGTCACGCGCCGTCGCTGAAGCTGTCGCGCGGGCCGTTGGGGTTATGCGCGCCGTCGGTAAAGGTGCTGCGCGGGCCCGTTGCGGCGTTCGCACCGTCCGTGAACGCGCTGCGGGTGCCGGTGGCGCTGTGCGCCCCGTCGCTGAACGGATCGGCACTGCGCGGTGCAGCCTGCGCAGTGCCGACCACGGCAGCAATAAGGGCGGTGGCCACAAAGACTTGCCTGAGTGCTTGCATGAGTCGCTTCTCCGTAAGGGTGCCGGCCCGAAATGGGCGGCGGTGAAGCAAGTCTAGACAGCGCGTGCCCACACGAGCATGACCGGCACATGACATTGCTGTCACTCGGCAGCGGACGAGCGCGGCAAGCGCACGGCAATTGGCCGCGCGCCCACGACGGAAACGCAGCAGCGCCGGGCAAAGGCTGTAGAATCACGGCTATCCGACTGGCCTGCGGTTCCATCGCCGGTTTTTCATTGCCCGCGGAAATGCAGCGGGCCTCTCACGAGAGTCATGTCCGAGTCTGATTCAGCCAAACTCGCTGCGGTGGCGTGGATCCGCGAGCAAATGGACCGTCATGCCCTGACGTTCGACGATCTTGTCGCCGCCGGGTGCTTTGATCATGTTGCCATCGACGCCGGGCCTGAGCCGGCGCCTGACGCCGCGCCAGCCGTGGCCCAGCTTATCCCGCAGGCCGCCCCCAAGGCTGCCGCTGCGCGCCCGCTATACCGCAATGCGCTCGGCCAGAGCTGGGACGGGCAGGGCGAGTATCCGGACTGGCTGCAGCGGGCCGTGAACGCCGGGCAGTCGATCGAATTCTTCCGCGTCGAATAAAACGCGCAGGCTAAGACGCGCAGGCGGGACAATCCGCCGCGCCTTGCCGGCGCCAGGGGTATTCCGCAAAACGGAAGGGAAGCGATGCGGGCGCTGTGCCCGCTACGACGCGCTCAGCAGCGTGCGGGCAGCAGGCGTTCCAGCGGCTGGGTGCCGGTGAACACCGCCGGCGTGGCCATTGGTGCCGCGTGCGCCCAATGCACCAGCACCTCCGCAGGCAGTTCGCGCAGCACGCCGGACGCGGCCGATGGCTGCGTCTCCAGCGGCGTGGCGCCGTGGTCGGTCGCCTGCGGCGCATCGGAATCGTGCAGCTGCAGCGGATGGCCGCTGCCGGAAGGCTCGGCCATCACCTGGACCGCGCTGCCGCGGCAGGTGCCCGGGCCGGTGCCGTCCAGTGCCGCTTCCGCCTCCATTTTTGCGGCCGCATGCCGTTCCGGCAGCGACAGCCCGGCTGCCTGTACCGCGCTGCATACCGTGGCCGTTGCCGCTGCAGCGCCGGAGACGGGCAGCGCAAGCATGGCGAGGGACAGCAGCAGGCAATTCGGCAGGCGTTTCATCGGCGGGGGGCGGGCAGAATGGGGGAAAGGGTGGCGCAAACCGGCACGACGCCGGTGATGATCGCGCATTTTACCGGGGTTTTCGCCTGCATTGCCCTGGCATGGCGATGACATTTGTGAAATCTTTGCCCATTGGCGCTCATCCTCGGCTAGCGTTACGCCATGGCGGCGCTGGTGCCGCCCGGAAAGTGATCGAATCATGCGTATCCTGATTGTCGAGGACGAACCCAAGGCGGGCGACTACCTGCACAAGGGCCTGACCGAATCCGGCTTCGTGGTGGACCTGGCGCGCGACGGCGCGGATGGCCTGGCCCATGCGCGCGAGCATCCCTATGACCTGATCGTGCTGGACGTGATGCTGCCCGGCCTGGATGGCTGGCAGGTGCTGCGCGAGCTGCGCCGCGAGCGCGATACCCCGGTGCTGTTCCTGACCGCGCGCGACGAGCTGTCCGACCGCCTCAAGGGGCTGGAGCTCGGCGCCGACGACTATATGGTCAAGCCCTTTGCCTTTGCCGAGCTGGTGCTGCGCATCCGCACCATCCTGCGGCGCGGCCCGCTGCGCGAGAGCGAGTTCATCGAAGTGGCCGACCTGCAGATCGACGCCATCCGCCGCCGCGTGGTGCGCGCCGGCCAGAAGATCGACCTGACCTCCAAGGAGTTCGCACTGCTGTACCTGCTCGCGCGCCGGCGCGGCGAGGTGCTGTCGCGCTCGCTGATCGCCTCGCAGGTGTGGGACGTCAACTTCGACAGCAATACCAATGTGGTCGATGTCTCGATCCGGCGCCTGCGCGCCAAGGTCGACGATCCCTTCCCGCATAAGCTGATCCACACGCGGCGCGGCATGGGCTACGTGCTGGACGACAGCGAGGACCGGGACCAGGACGCATGATGCGGCTGCCGTCTTCGCTTACCACGCGGCTGGCGCTGGCGTACGGGCTGGCCACGGCGGTGATTCTCGCCAGCGTGGCGGCCTACCTGTCCGGGGCGCTGTCGGCGCAGCTGGAGGGGCGCGATGAAAGCGAGCTGGTCGGCGAGGTGCTGCTGGTGCGCCACCTGCTGCGCGAGGTGCGCAGCGAGGCCGAGATACGCGCCGATACCCACCGTTTTGCCGATATTGCGATGGGCCACGAGGGGCTGATCCTGGTGGTGCGCTCACGCCAGGGCGAGCCGCTGGTCACGCTCAATCCGCGCAATGAATCGGTGCCGCCGCTGCGCGTGCTGCCCGCCACCACGCAGCCAGAGAAGAGCATGTTGCAGACCTGGTACCCCAAGAATGGCGTGCCCTCGCGCGGCATTGCGGCGTTGGGCCAGCTGGGGGATTCGGACAAGGCCGTGGAGATCGTGGTGCTGCGCGATGCCGGCTACCGCGTGGCGCTGAGCCGCGACTACCGCCACCAGGTCCTGTGGGCCACCCTGTGCGGCGCTGCCGTGGCGGCGGGCCTGGGCTTCGTGCTGGCGCGGCGCGGGCTGCGGCCGTTGCGGCGCATGGCCGCCGATGCCGCCGCGGTCACCACCAGTCGCCTTGCCACGCGGCTTGACGTGGGCAGCGCGCCGGCCGAGCTGCGCGAGCTGGCGGCGGCCCTCAACGACATGCTGGCGCGGCTGCAGGACAGTTTCTCGCGGCTGTCCGAGTTCTCGGCGGACCTGGCGCATGATTTCCGCACGCCGATCAGCAACCTGATCGGCCAGACCCAGGTCACGCTGGCGCAGAGCCGCGGCGTGGCCGAGTATGAGGCGCTGCTCGAATCCAACCTGGAAGAGTACGAGCGCCTGGCGCGCATGATCGAGAACATGCTGTTCCTGGCGCGCGCCGACCATGCGCAGGTGGCGCTGGGCATCCGCACGCTGGACGCGCGCGAAGAACTGGACAAGATGGCCGAGTACTTCGAGGCCGTGGCCGCCGACCGCGAGGTCGCGCTGACGGTGACCGGTACGGCAATGGTGCAGGCCGACCAGACGCTGCTGCGCCGCGCGGTCACCAACCTGCTCGACAATGCGCTGCGCCATGCGCCGGCGGGCAGCACGGTGCGGCTCGACGTGGAGCGCGCCCCGGCCCCGGTCAGCGGCACGGCCTGCATCCGCGTGACCAATGCCGGGCCGGCGATCCCGCCCGAGACCTTGCCGCATATCTTCGGGCGCTTCTACCGGGCCGATCCGTCGCGCCGCAACTCGGCGGCGTCGACCGGGCTGGGGCTGGCCATCGTCGACACCATCATGCGGCTGCATGGCGGCAGCGTGACGGTGCGCAGCGTTGAAGGCGAAACGATGTTCTCGCTGCAATTTCCCGCCGAGGCATTGGCCACTGCCGCGCCGCCCGCGCCGGCCCCCGCCGCGGTCTCCTGAATCCGGCTGGGCGCTTGCACCGGACCGGCACGCGCGCATAATGGCGCGCGGGCGAACAGCCAATGCCATGCAGCCCGATCGACCATTCACAAGGAGAGCGATATGCAGGTGCAACCCTATCTGGATTTTGGCGGCCGTTTCGATGAGGCCGTGGCCTTCTACGGCAAGGTGCTGGGCGCGCAGGTCACGTTCGCGATGCGCTACAAGGATGCCCCGCCTAGCCCCGGCATGGAGGTTCCCGATGACTGGAAGGACAAGGTGATGCACGCCAATATCCAGTTCGGCGAGAACCAGGTGATGGCGTCCGACGGCCGGCGCGGGGAGCGCCCGGCGTTCAGCGGCTTCAGCCTGTCGGTGGGGGCGGTCAGCAAGGACGAGGGCCAGCGCATCTTCGACGGCCTGAGCGAAGACGGCCAGGTGGTGGTGCCGTACCAGAAGACCTTCTGGGCCGAAGGCTTCGGCATGCTGGTGGACCGCTTCGGCATGTCCTGGATGGTCAACTGCGAGCACTGACGTGCCGCTGCGGCATGGTGCGCAGTCGCTGCCATGCCGCTTGACTCTGTAGTCGCTACAGGGTCTTCAATGTCATCAGGTTAAACCAGCGGGAACAACAAGATATGGCTCGCACGTCACCTGAGGACGCACTCCCTCAAGATCACGCTGCCCACGCGCATGATGGCGCCGCCCACCGGCATGGCGGGCATGATCACGACCATCGCCACGACCACGATCATGACCATCATGGGCATGGCCATGCCGAGGCCCGGCAGGCACCGGCGGCTTCCGCCTGCTGCGGCGGCGGCTGCTCGTCCACGGTTGCGCTGACGCCCGCCGCACCGGTCGACATCCCCGCCGGCGCGCAGACCGCTGCGTGGCGCATCGACGCGATGGACTGCCCGACCGAGGAAACGCTGATCCGCAACAAGCTGGGCGGCATGGCCGGCGTGGCGGCGCTGGAGTTCAACCTGATCCAGCGGGTGCTGACGGTGCATCACACCTTGCCGTCGGCGGAGCCGGTGGCCAGGGCGATCGAGAGCCTGGGCATGCAGCCGGTGCCGCTGAGCACCGAGGCCGCGCAGCAAGTCTTGCCGCAAACCACGGCAAGCAAGCCCTGGTGGCCGCTGGCGCTGGCCGGCGTGGCCGCCTTGGGTGCCGAAGCGGCGGAGTGGCTGGGCCTGGGCTTGCCGTGGCTGCCCGCCGTGCTGGCGCTGGCGGCGGTGGCGCTGGGCGGGCTGACCACCTACCGCAAGGGCTGGATCGCGCTGCGCAATGGCAACCTGAACATCAATGCGCTGATGAGCATTGCCGTCACCGGCGCACTGCTGTTGCGCCAGTGGCCGGAAGCGGCCATGGTGATGGTGCTGTTCGCGCTGGCCGAGCGCATCGAGGCAGCCTCGCTGGACCGGGCGCGCAATGCGATCCGCGGCTTGATGGCGATGGCGCCGGAACAGGCCACGGTGCAGCGCGCCGATGGCAGCTGGGAGACCGTGCCTGCCGCCGGCGTCGCCGTGGGCGCGCTGGTGCGGCTGCGGCCAGGCGAGCGCGTCGCGCTCGACGGCAAGGTCGTGCGCGGCCAGTCGGCGCTGGACCAGGCGCCCATCACCGGCGAAAGCGTGCCGGTCGACAAGGCCGAGGGCGATGCGCTGTTCGCCGGCTCGATCAACCAGTCCGGCGAGCTGGAGTACACCGTGACGGCGCCCGCCAGCGATTCCACGCTGGCCCGCATCATCCACGCGGTCGAGGCTGCGCAGGGCAGCCGTGCGCCCACGCAGCGCTTTGTCGACCAGTTCGCGCGCATCTACACGCCCACGGTGTTCGCGATTGCGCTGGCGGTTGCGGTGGTGCCGCCGCTGGTCATGGGCGGCGCCTGGGTCGACTGGATCTACAAGGCGCTGGTGCTGCTGGTGATCGCCTGCCCCTGCGCGCTGGTAATCTCCACGCCGGTGACCATCGTCAGCGGGCTGGCCGCGGCCGCGCGCCGCGGCATCCTGGTCAAGGGCGGGGTGTACCTGGAGCAGGGCCGGCACCTGGCCTGGGTGGCGCTGGACAAGACCGGCACGATCACGCACGGCAAGCCCGCGCAGACCAACCATGCGCTGCTGGCCGAGGACGCGCCGCAGGCGCGCGCCATTGCCGCCAGCCTGGCGGCGCGCTCGGACCACCCGGTTTCGCGGGCGGTGGCCACGGCGGCCGCGGCCGACGGGATCGGCACGCTGCCGGTGGACGACTTCGAGGCGCTGGCGGGGCGCGGCACGCGCGGCAAGGTGCAGGGCGTGGCGTACTGCCTGGGCAACCATCGCCTGGTGCATGAGATGGGCGCCTGCTCGCCGGCGCTGGAGGCGCGGCTCGAAGCGCTTGAGCGCGAGGGCAAGACCGTGGTGCTGCTGGCGCGCGTCGACGGCCACGGCGCCGCCACGGCGCTGGCGCTGTTCGCGGTGGCGGATACCGTGCGCGACACCAGCCGGCAGGCGATTGCCGAACTGCATGAACTGGGCGTCAGGACGCTGATGCTGTCGGGCGACAATCCACACACGGCGCAAGCCATTGCGGCGCAGGTCGGCATCGATGAGGCGCGCGGCAACCAGTTGCCGCAGGACAAGGCCGACGGCATCGCGGCGCTTGCCGGCGCCGCCCACGCGCGCGGCGGCCGCATCGGCATGGTGGGCGACGGCATTAACGACGCGCCGGCGCTGGCGCGTGCCGATATCGGCTTCGCCATGGGCGCAGCCGGCACCGACACCGCAATCGAGACCGCCGACGTGGCGCTGATGGACGATGACCTGCGCAAGATCCCGGCCTTTGTGCGCCTGTCGCGCCGCACCTCAGGCATCCTCACGCAGAACATCGCGCTGGCGCTCGGCATCAAGGCCGTGTTCCTGGTGCTGACGGTGCTGGGGATGGGGACGATGTGGATGGCGGTGTTCGCCGATATGGGCGCGAGCCTGCTGGTGGTGTTCAACGGGCTGCGCGTGGGGGCGGAGCGGCGCGGCTAGCGCTTGCCGGCAAACGAGAAGTCACGCGGTCAGCCCTGCGGCTGCACGATCAACTCCCCGCTGCGCCCCGGGATCTCTCCCCACGTTACCGGCAACTCCGGCAATCCCTGCCGATTCAGCCCGCGATACCACGTCGCCATCGACACCAGCTCGTGCCCCTGCGCACGCCATCCGGCCAGCAGCCGCTCGAACACCGGCGCCAGCTTGCCGCCTTCCAGCTCGGTATGCAGCGTGAAGACATGGTCGCGCGTGCCTTCGGTCAGCTTCAGCAGCGCGGTGTGGACGTTGTCTTCGGTCAGGTCGTCGGTGCCGATCAGTTCATCCAGCGTGGGCAGCGTGGTCGGCATCTGCACGTGCCGGCAGGGCACGCCGTCGATCGTCGGAACATAAGGCGCGGTGCCGCGTCCATCCGACGCGTACGCCATGCCCCAGTCATCGATCTGGCGGAACGCATCCTCGTTCATCTGCCAGCCGGCTGCGCCGTGCGTGGCCGGCGCTTCGCCGAAGATCTCGGTGTAGCGCGCGAACGCCTGCTGCATCTGCCGGCGCGTCCAGGCAGCATCGCGCTCGCGCACGTTGTCCTGCCAGTAGACGTGGTCCCAGGTGTGGATGCCACACTCATGGCCGGCAGCGCGCGCCGCGCGCATCTCGGCGGCGCCCTTGCGGCCGATGTCCGGCCCCGGCAGCAGCACGCCATACATCAGCGTGCGCAGGCCATAGTTGGACACCACCGAGGTGCGCGACACCTTCTTCAGGAAGCCGGGCCGGAATACGCGCCGCAGCGCCCAGCCGGTATGGTCGGGGCCGAGGCTGAACAGGAAGGTTGCCTGCGCTTGCGCAGCCGCCAGCATCGACAGCAGCTTCGGCACGCCTTCGCGCGTGCCGCGCAGCGTGTCGACGTCGACCTTCAGGGCAATGCGTGCCATTTGCGTTGCGCGCTCAGTTGGCCGAATCGACCAGCGTGCGGGCCTCGACCACCTTGCCGCGGTACGCCTCGAAGATGCGGCGCAGCGCCGCTTCCATGCTGATCCCGGGCTTCCAGCCCAGCTCTTCGATGGTGTTGTCGATCCTGGGCACGCGATGCTGCACGTCCTGGTAGCCCTTGCCGTAGAAGTCGCCCGAGGAGGTCTCGATGATCTGCGTCTTGCGCGCTTCCTCCGCGTATTCCGGATAGTCCGCCGCCATCTTCAGCATCATCTCGGCCAGCTCGCGCACCGAGTGGATATTGCCCGGGTTGCCGATGTTGTAGATCTTGCCGCTGGCCACGCCGTTTGGATTCTCGATGATGCGCATCAGCGCGTCGATGCCGTCGGCGATATCGGCAAAGGCGCGCTGCTGGGCGCCGCCGTCGACCAGCTTGATCGGCTCGCCGCGCACGATATGGCCGAGGAACTGCGTCACCACGCGCGACGAGCCTTCCTTCGATTCGAAGATCGAATCCAGCCCCGCGCCAATCCAGTTGAATGGACGGAACAGGGTGTAGTTCAGGCCTTGCTCCATGCCGTAGGCGTGGATCACGCGGTCCATCAGCTGCTTGGAGCAGGCATAGATCCAGCGCGGCTTGTTGATCGGGCCGTAGACCAGCGGCGAGGCCTCGGGGTCGAACTCTTCATCGCTGCACATACCGTAGACCTCGGAGGTCGACGGGAACACCAGGTGCTTGCCGTACTTGACCGCGGCGCGCACGATCGGCAGGTTGGCCTCGAAGTCCAGCTCGAACACGCGCAGCGGCTGGCGCACGTAGGTGGCCGGGGTGGCGATGGCCACCAGCGGCAGCACCACATCGCACTTGCGGATGTTGTACTCGATCCACTCCTTGTTGATGGTGATGTCACCCTCGAAGAAGTGCATGCGCGGGTGGTCGACGAGGTCGCCGAGGCGGTCCGACGACATGTCCATGCCGTAGACCTCCCACGGCGTGGTTTCCAGGATGCGGCGCGTCAGGTGATGGCCGATGAAGCCGTTGACGCCAAGAATCAGGACCTTTTTCATCGGCTTTCCTCGTTGGATGATTCGGTATGGATAAGTTTGGCGAAGGCTTGCGGCGTGAGTGCCGAGCCATCCTGTGCCAGCAATCGGGTGACCATGACCAGGCCGCCGTCGCCGCACAGGCCGATGATCTGGCCGTCATGCACATGCAGGCCGGGCGCCGTGCCGGCGGGCAGCGCCAGCGCAAGCTCCGGCAGCGGCCGGCGCGCCTGCGCCACAATGAAGCGGTGCCCGGCAAGGTCGGTAAAGGCGCCGGGATAGGGCGGCGCGACGGCGCGCACGAGGTTGTAGACCTCGGCGGCCGGGCGGCTCCAGTCGATGCGGCCGTCTTCCGGCTTGCGCCCGGAGAAGTAGCTGCCCTCGGCCAGCCGGTTGGGGTGTTGCGGCGCGTGCCCGGCGATCATCGCGGGCAGGACGCGCCACAACGTCTGTTCGGCGGCGACGGTGACTTTCTCGAAGACTTCGCCCGCAGTGTCGTCCGGCAGGATCGGCACCGCGGTCTGGTCGACGATATAGCCCGCGTCAGGCCTGGCTTCCATGGCGTGCAGCGTGGCGCCGGTCTCGGTCTCGCCGTGCAGTACCGCCCAGTTCACCGGCACTCGGCCGCGGTACTTGGGCAGCAGCGAGCCGTGCATGTTGAAGGCGCCGCCGGGGGCCAGCGCCAGCACGCCCGCCGGGATCATGGCGCGGTAGTAGAACGAGAAGATGACGTCCGGGTGAGCGTCGCGCACGGCCTGGGCGATCGCGGGATCGGCAGGGTCCTCGCCATAGACGAAGGGGATGCCCAGCTCGGCGGCGGTGTCGGCCACGCGGCGGAACCAGATGTTCTCGTCGGGGCGGTCGCGGTGCGTGATCACCAGCGCGACCTCCACGCCGCGCGCATGCAGCACGCGCAGGCAGCGGTCGCCGACATTGTGGTAGCCGAAGACGACGGCGCGCATCATTGCTCCGCGCCAGCGGCAGCCGGCGTGACACGCCGGTCCGCTTCCAGCACGGCCTTGATGCGGTAGCGCGGGCGGTCCCGCACTTCCTGGTGGATGCGGCCGACGTACTCGCCCAGCAGGCCCACGCCGAACAGCAGGATGCCGATCAGGAAGAAGTTCATTGCGAACAGCGTGAACACACCCTGGACTTCCGAGCCGAGCACGAAGCGCCGCACCAGCAGCACCACGAACAGCACGCCCGAGAGCAGCGACAGGATCGTGCCGATCGCCGAGAACCACTGCAGCGGCACGATCGAAAAGCCGGTCACCAAGTCGAAGTTCAGGCGGATCAGCTGGTACAGCGAATACTTGGATTCGCCTGCGTGGCGCTGTTCGTGACCGACTTCGATTTCGACCGGATTGGAAGCAAAGGTGTAGGCCAGCGCGGGGATGAAGGTATTGACCTCGCGGCAGGCATTGATCGTGTCGACCACATTGCGGTCATAGGCGCGCAGCATGCAGCCCTGGTCCGTCATGCGGATCTTGGTGATGCGCTCGCGCAGCCGGTTCATCGCGCGCGAGGCATAGCGGCGGAACGCGGTGTCGTTGCGCTGGCGGCGGATGGTGCCGACGTAGTCGTGGCCGGCGCGCATGGCTTCGACCAGGCGCGGGATTTCTTCCGGCGGGTTCTGCAGGTCGGCGTCCAGCGTGATCACGATCTTGCCGCGGGTCTGCTCGAAGCCCGCCAGGATCGCCATATGCTGGCCGAAATTGCCGGCGAACAGCACCACCCGGGTCACATCCGGGCGCTTGTGGAACTGCGCCGCCAGCAGCTGCGCCGAGCGGTCGACGCTGCCGTCGTTGATGAAGATGATCTCGTACGACTCGCCAAGGCCATCCAGCGCCGGATAGAGGCGGTCGAACAGGGCTTGCAGCCCGTCTTCTTCGTTGTAGACCGGAATGACGACCGAGACTTCGACCGGGCTCATTTGGAGAGACGTTTGCATGTTTCGCTGAGGATTGCACAGACCCGCTCCACATCGGTGGCTTGCATCGCGGGGAACAGCGGCAGCGTGACGATGCCGCGCCCGATGCGTTCGGCATGCGGCAGCATGCCTTCGCGCCAGCCGAGCGAGCGGTAGTAGGTAAAAAGATGAATGGGCGGGTAGTGCACGCCGGTGCCGATGCCGCGCTCGCGCATGGCCTCCATGACCTGCTGGCGCGCCCGGGCCGGGCCGCCTTGCAGGCGCTCGGTCGGCAGCACCACCTGGAACATGTGCCAGTTGGTGGTGGCATCGTGTGCATCCAGCGCTTGCGGCAGTTCGATGCCCAGCGCCTCCAGGCCACTGTCGGCGGCACAGCGGAAATACGTCTCGGCCAGCTCGGCGCGGCGCGCGGTGATGGCGTCGAGCTTGCCCAGCTGCGCCAGCCCGACCGCGGCGTTGACGTCGGTCAGGTTGAACTTGCCGCCGGGCTCTTCGACATCCATGCCGTCCATGCCGGTGCGGATCACACCCTGCAGCCGCAGGCGCTCGGCGCGCACGGCTTCTTCGGGTGTGTTCATCACCAGGCAGCCGCCTTCGATGGTGGTGATGTTCTTGTTGGCCTGGAAGCTGAAGCTGACCAGGTCGCCAAGGGCGCCGATGCGCTGGCCGCGCCAGCGCGAGTCGATTGCCTGCGCGGCATCCTCGATCACGCGCAGCCCGTGCCTGCTGGCAATGGCGTACAGGCGGTCCATGTCCACCGGCAGCCCCGACAGGTACACCGGCATGATGGCGCGCGTGCGCGGCGTGATCGCGGCCTCGACGGCATCCAGGTCGAGATTGCGCGTGCGCGGGTCGATATCGACGAACACCGGCCGCGCGCCTACTGCCAGCACCACGTTGGCGGTGGCGACCCAGGTGACCGGCGTGGTGATGACCTCATCGCCCGGCCCGATATCGGCAATGCGCAGCGCGATCTCCATCGTGGCCGAGCCATTGGCGAAGGTGCGCACCGGGCGTCCGCCGAACAGGCCTGACAGCGCGGCCTCGAAGGCCTGCATCTTCGGGCCGGAGGTGATCCAGCCCGAGGCCAGCACCTTGCCGACTTCGGCAATGGCGGCGGCGTCGATGTCAGGCCGGACAAAAGGCAGGAACTCAGGGGCGGATGCGGTCATGGCAGGGCGAGGAAGTACGGTCGGTGTCGGAACTGGCGGCGTGCGCGCAGGCGCATCATGAGCGGGCGATCAGGAAGACGCCCGCCAGTATCAGCAGGATGCCGGCCACGCGCAAGGGGCCGATCATCTCGCCGAACAGCCACCAGGCGGCCAGTGCATTGACCACATAGCCGAGCGACAGCATCGGGTAGGCGATCGACACATCCACGCGCGACAGCCCCACGATCCATACCCCCACGCTGACCACGTACAGCGTCAGCCCGGCCAGCACCGGCCATTGGGTCAGCACGCGCAGCGCCGTCACCAGCAGCGTGCCGCGGTCCAGCGTGATCGCGCCGATGGCATTGACGCCGGCCTTGAGCAACAGTTGCGCAGCCGCATTGAGCAGCACGCCGGTCAGGATGAAAGCGAAGGTGGAGAGCGTCATGGCGCTGCGTAGTGCAGGAATTGCAGGAGTTGCAGGTTACTGTCCTGGGGGTTGCGTCTGCGGGCCATTGCCCGGCAGCGCGAAATTGGCGACCGCCACACGGCGGCGGTCACCGGCGATCCTGTGCATCGGCACGCCGCGCGCAGCCAGTGCGTCGTAGGTCGAGGGCAACATGATCGCTACCGCGCGCTTGCCGTCCTGCCAGCGCGCGATAAAGCCATCGATGGTCGGGATCCACTTCTGCGGTTCCTGGCCGATGCCGAATTCCAGCTCATCGGGATGCGCCACCATGATGGTGGTGCGGCGCAGGTAGAACGGCAGCGTGTGGTCGAGCATGCCCACACTGTACAGCGGCATGTCCGGCGTCAGCACGGCATTGATGGCGGGCACCAGGTCCGCGCCGGAACTGGGCCGGCCCATGGCTTCGTGACCGCGCAGCGCCACCGTGGAGCAGATGAACATCGCCAGCGCATAGGCCACCACGCTGGGAAACACCCCACGCGTGCGCAGCAGCCGGCGCGCCAGCAGTGCGCCGCCCAGCATCACCGCGAAGGCGATGCCGGTCCACACTGCGAATTCCCGATAGACCACATTGGGCGTGCTGGGCTTGTCCATCATGCCGACAAACGGGCACGCCAGCAGCCCGACCACGCCCAGGGCAATCATGGCATTGACCTGCCAGCGCCACGTGCGTTCCGTCAACGTGTCCAGCGCCACGCCTGCCAGCAGCGCCAGCGCCGGGAAGATCGGCACGATATAGCCGGGCAGCTTGGAGCCGGACAGGCTGAAAAAGACAAAGATCGCCACGGCCCACAGCGCCGCCAGCAGGGCGGGCTGGAATGGCCGCGGCGAGGTGCCGCGAGCGACGCCGGCGCGCTCGCGCACGGCCTTCCACATTTGCGGAACCAGGCCCAGCCAGGGCAGGAAGCCGGCCAGCAGCAGCGGCACGAAGAACCAGATCGCGCCTTCGCGCTGGTGCACGTTCGAGGTATAGCGTTGCCAGTGCTCGTGGATAAAGAAGAAATGCAGGAATTCCGGATTGCGTTCCGACACCAGCCAGAACCACGGCACCGTCACCACCAGCATGGCGACGATGCCGCCCGGCAGATGCAGGCGGCACCACAAGCGGAAGTCGCGTGTCACCAGCGTGTAGACCACCAGCACCAGCCCCGGCAGCGCCAGCCCGACCAGTCCCTTGACCAGCACCGCCACGCCCATCGCCGCCCAGCAGGCGAGCATCCAGTTGCGGCGTTCGGCGCGGGTGGCATCCGGGTGCTGCGCCAGCAGCATGAAGGCCAGCACGCACGCCATGGCGCCGGCCAGCGTCATGTCCAGCGAGTTGAAGTGGCCGGCGATATTCCACATCGGCGCGGAAACCAGCACCAGCCCCGTCAGCATCGCCACGCGCCGGCCGTACCAGCGTGCCGCGGCCAGCATCGACACGCCCAGCCCCAGGATGCCGGACAGGGCCACGCACAACCGCGCCTGCCAGTCGCCCACGCCAAACAGCGTGTAGGCCAGCGTGGTCACCCACAGGTGGAAGGGCGGCTTCTCGAAATACTTGAGTTCGTGGTAGCGGATCGTGACCCAGTCGCCGGTAGCGAACATTTCGCGGGCAATCTCGGCGTAGCGGCCTTCATCGGAGCGCAGCAGGTGACGCATGTCGAGGGTGCCGAACCAGACCAGCAGGATAAACAGGCTGGCCAGTGCGACCGCACTGGCGGTGGTGGCTCCAACGGACAGCGCGGCAGCCCGCGAGGTCGATGAACTACGCATAGATCTCCTGGAAAAGCGCGACGGATCGATGGTCCTGCGTGGGGCGCGCGGTGACGGGAAGCCATCACAACGCATGGCCTTGCCTGTTGGTGGACACCAGGGAGGCAAGTCGCCCGCGGCTGGCACGCTGGCATGCGCCTCGCACGCCGCTGCCGCCTCGGCACACGCGAGGCGGGCAATGGTAGCACGGTGGGCAGGCCGCCCCCGGCGGGTGCCGGAGACGGCCTGCGGGGCGCCGGATTGCCGCGGGGGAGAGAAAGTGCTGCTCAGGCCGGCTGCTGCCCGCTGCCCGCCGGCCACCGGCTGCCACAGGATCTGCGCGAAAAATTCGAGTTACACATGCAACAAAACGCGATAATTTCAGTGTCCAGGCGGTCGCCTGGCAGGCCGGGCGCAGGGTCAGGGGGCGCCTGGAAACTCTAGACGGGGATTCATGTGAAGAAAAAGGCGCAACGGGACCGGCTGGCAGGCCTGGTGGCGGGCGTGGCCATGGCGCTGGCGCAGCATGCCGGCGCCCAGGGTGCGGCGGCGCTGCCGGGCGCCGGTGCGGCGGTGGCGCAGGCTGCGGCAAGCCAGGCGCAGGCAGCGGCGGCGGCCGTGCTGTGCAGTGCCCCATGGTTCCGCTCCGGCTCGCATGTGCAGATGGAAGGCGACGGCGTGATGCCAATGTCGGTCAGCATGACCCTGCGCGATGTGGTGCGCAGTCCGACCGGCTGCCGCGCGCAACTGGAGATCAATTCCAAGACTGCCCTGTCGGCGCTGATGGGGCCGCCGGTGATTACCACCCAGGTGCATGAAGTGGTGATCGACCGCCGTTCGCCCGGCGGCCAGACCAGCATCGAAAGCCAGCATGCCGTCATCAACGCCCGCGCGCGCTACGCGCGCATGTACGGCGAGGCGGCTTTCCGCGGCATGGGCGTGTTCAACTACGCCGGGCTGGACCTGCGCGAGGGCACCACGCTGGAGGGCGAGACCTTTGAGTCGAGCGTCTCGCTGAAAGTCTACCCGCTGGGATCGGATGAAGTGGTCAGCAACATGCGGGCGCAGCATGCGTCGATCTATATCGGCTCGCGCCACGTCGGCAAGCGGCAGACAATCAATACTGTCCTGGGGCGCAAGGAATGCCTGCCGGTCACCTACGAGAAACGCACCTCGCTGGGGCCGGTGCTGGTTGGCGAAGAAGTGGTACAGGTTGAGCCGACCGTGATGCATGTCACCGACTGGTATTGCCCCGCCGACGCCTTCGTGCTGCGCACCGAAGTGCGCCAGGATGACAAGGTGCAGCGCGTGGATGTCACCGCGCTGGAGCGCGACACGCAAGCGCCATAGGCTTGTGCGCTGGGGCAGGAAGCAAAAAAACCCGCCAAGGCGGGTTTTTTTGCGTCAGGCGCTTGCGGCTCAGCTGGCAGCCGGCGCCGAGGCGGCCTTCTTCTTGCTCTTCTTCTTGGTGGACTTCTTGGCCGGCTTTTGCTCGGCGGCCGGCGCGGAAGCGTCGGTCAGGTCGCTGCGGGTGCTCTTGTTCGCGCCCTGGCTGTACGGGTCGAACTTGTCGCCGGCCTTGGCCCCCTGGCTGTACGGGTCAAACTTCTCACCCGACTTGGCGCCCTGGGAATACGGATCGAACTGCTTCTTGCCGCCGGTCTGTGCCTGCACGGCCAGCGAAGCGGCGCCAAGGCAGAGTGCGATCGCGGTCGCGACGAACTTGTTCATGGTTTCTCCTGAGAAATGCCGCCGTCGGGCGGTCGTGTATGTGGCCTGTCCCTTGCACGGGACGGCTTGGCCCAGTGTCGCCAACATCTCACGTCGCTGTCAACTTGGGGCTTGCCCCGGCGCCACGACCTCATGGAAACCCTGAATTGCGGCCCCAGCCCGATTGAGGTTCGCGACCGCTTGCCCGTTTCGTTTACTCCGTGACCGCGTCCGACGGGTGCTTCCAGGCCGCGCGCACCTCGCCGGACGGCGCCAGCGCCAGGTTGATGCCGCGGCTGCCGATGGGCTGCTGGAACCAGCGCTTCTGCAGCGCCGTGACCTCCGGGCCGGCAAAGGTGTTGGCCAGCGCCTGGTCGACCACGCGCCTGGCCCCCCCGCCGCTTCCATTCCGGATCGGCCTTGGACAGCATCAGCGCATTCTGCTCCACCGACAGCGCCGGGCCCACGATCACGTATTGCGACGGGTCCTTGGCGCGGGCGCGCAGGCCAGCCAGCAGCACATCGTCCATGACGAAGGCCTGGGCACGGCCGGATTCGAGCAGCAGGAACGATTCGCCATGGTCCTTGGCGTAGACGTCGTGGTAGCCGTACTGGGCCTTCATGCGGCGCACGTGGCGGTCGCCGGTCGATCCGGCGCTGGTGACCACGGTCTTGCCGCGCAGGTCGCCGAACGAGCGGATGCCGGAGTCGGCGCGCACCAGCATGCGCACGGTCGACACATAGTGCGAGACGCTGAACGCAACCTGCTTCTGGCGCTCAAGCGAATTGGTGTTGGGCGCGCAGTCCAGATCGACCAGCCCGTTGACCACGGCGGGAATGCGGTTCTGCGGCGTGAGCGGCATCCAGCGCACCTTCAGGTCTTTCAGGCCCAGTTGCTGGCGTGCTGCTTCGGCGGCGCGCAGGCAAAGGTCGACCGCATAGCCGGCCGGCTGGCCCTTGTCATCGGCAAACGAGAATGGCAGCGCCGACTCGCGGTAACCGAGCACGATGGTGCCGGATTCGCGGATCTTGTCGAGCACAGGGCTCTGGGTGCTGGCCAGTGCCGGCGTCAGCGCGGCCGCGGACATGGCGGCGAGGGCGACGGCGGCCAGCGAGCGGCGGGCGCGGAGGAGTCGGGCGGACAGGGCGGGCAGGGTGAAGGCAGGCATGCGGGGGAAACCGGAAAGCGGCCGGCAAAGGCAAAGACGAGAGGGTATACCCTTGGTTAGGGCGGGCGAAGGACATTGTTGTCATAAGCAAATTCCCTGCCCCGAAAGCCTTGCCTGGGCCATCTGGCAATCGTCTATGACTCGGACTCGGCAGTACCGTGCGGCTGGTCGAGAAGGACGGAACACCGGGATCGATCGAAAAATACGAATCGATCGTACGGTACCCAGCGCCTGATCCGTCGACGAGGTTCTGCCGTCGGCGGATTTCGTTGTGCTTTGCTGTCCGCTGAACAGTTCCACGCGAAATCTGATGGATGCACGACGACTCGCGTTGCTTCGGATGGACTCCGGCTCCTTCCGGCCCTTATCGTGGTGTTCTTGTCCAATGCGGCCTGAGGCCGACTTACTTGCTGCCGTCTCGCGTGTCGCCGCCGATCGCATCGACGATGATCATGGTCCGGTCGAGCACGCCGCGTTCGTCAAAGTAGGCACTGAAATGCGCTGGCATGTAGGCGCCCGCATAGAGCCGGTAAGACCAGGCCTCGCGCTTCATCAGCGGGTAGTACTCGATGGGCTCGCGCGGACGGCCAAAGCGCTCGGCAATATCCTGCTTGGTCCAGACCCCCGGGCGTGCCTCGTAGATTTCTTTCTCGGTCAGCATCTGCCGAAAGCTCGTAAGCTTGCCGTTGGCGTCAAAGTCTGCCGCGTAGACTTCGAAGCCGAGCGGCTGTTTCGAATAAATCCACCGAGTGGTGCCATCAGCGAGCTGGTAGGTTTCCGTGGGAGCGCCGAACGTATCGCGCACGGCATGCTGCGGGCCGCCGAGCATGCCCTCTGCGGTTTCCAGGGGCCGGAGAGTGGCACAGGCGCCCAGCACAAGGGCCGCCACTGTGACAGTCACGCAGGCGGGCAGGCGATAACGCATGATCGTTCTCCAGCGGGTCCGCGGTGTGTGCGCCGCGCCAGTTCAGCATAGCGCACGCAGAGTCCAATAGGATATGGTCATTCATCCTGCCGTCCTGGAAAGAAATCCTTCTTATCTCATCGTCCGAAAAGATTCAGTTCTATTGCGACCAAGGTCGACGCTATAGTTCGAAGCGAGATGCACATCGGGGGCTGGGCTACCACGCTTGGCCAACCGTGTCACAAGATTCGCAGCGGAGAACGGCATGGATGCAGCAAAGCAACTGGTGCACGCGCGTGAAGTTGGCCTCAAGACCGGCATGGTGCTGCAAAAGCGCCTGAAGAATGCGCAGGAGGCCTTTAGTGGCCGCGTGCAGCAAGCCGTTGGGGAGCCGGGCGCCGGCCCGATCAACCCGATGGCCGGCATGGATCCGATGAGCAGCTATGCCTATGCCATCGACAGCATGCAGCGTGCCATCCTGTTCTGGGACACGCTCAGGCAACGGGGCAACAACTTTGTCGAAAACACCATGCAGGGGCTCAAGCCGGTCCTGCATTTTGGCTACGAGACCGTTCTGGATGCCCGCCAGTTCGAACGGCCCGTCAACTACGCGCTGTTGAAAATTATCCCGCCCGATGGCGTGACGATCGATGATAGCCGCCGCCCTTACGTCATCATCGATCCGCGTGCCGGCCATGGCCCGGGCATCGGCGGTTTCAAGGACGACTCGCAGGTCGGCGTGGCAATGCGTGCCGGCCATCCTGTGTATTTTGTCATCTTCTTCCGCGATCCCGAGCCGGGACAGACCCTGCTGGACGTGTGCGAGGCCGAGCAACAGTTCATCAAGAGAGTGCGTGAACTGCATCCACACAGCGCCAAGCCAGCCATCATCGGCAATTGCCAAGGCGGCTGGGCTGCGATGATGCTCGGCGCCTCGGACCCGGGCGACACCGGGCCGATCGTGATCAACGGCGCGCCGATGTCGTACTGGAGCGGTGCCTGGAGCGAGGGCGAAGGCGACAACCCGATGCGCTATTCCGGCGGGCTCCTGGGCGGCACGTGGTTGGCGTCGTATACGGCGGATCTCGGCAACGGCAAGTTTGACGGCGCCTGGTTGGTACAAAATTTCGAAAACCTGAATCCGTCCAACAGTCTCTGGGACAAGTACTACAACCTGTACAAGAAGGCCGATACCGAGCCGCCGCGCTTTCTTGAGTTCGAACGCTGGTGGGGTGGCTACTACCTGATGAACCGCGAGGAGATCGAATGGATCACGCGCAACCTGTTCGTCGGCAACAAGCTGTGGGGTGGTGAAGTCAAGAACGCCGGCGGCAAGGCGTTCGATCTGCGCGAGATCCGCTCGCCCATCGTTTTGTTTGCCTCGATGGGCGACAACATCACGCCGCCGCAGCAGGCATTCAACTGGGTGGTGGACATCTACGGCAGTACCGAGGAGATCAAGGCTCGCGGCCAGGTCATTGTCGGCATGATGCACCGGAGCGTCGGCCATCTCGGCATCTTCGTCTCCGGCAAGGTCGCGCAGAAGGAGCACGCACAGATCGTCTCGGTGCTCAAGAGCATCGAACTGCTGGCGCCTGGGCTCTACGGCATGGTCATCCATGAGCGCAAGGGTAGCGATGGCGTGGACTATGAGGTCCAGTTCGAGGAGCACTCGCTCGAGGAAATCGCCAGCAGGCTTAACCGCTTTGAGCGCGCCGACGAGAAGCCGTTCGAGACGGTCGCCAACCTGTCGGACTTCACGCAGCGCGCCTACGAGCTGTTTGCGCAGCCTTACGTCCAGGCGGTGTCCAATGAGATGACAGCACGGGTGCTGCGCGAATTCCATCCGCTACGCATGCAGAACTGGCTGTTCTCGGACCTGAATCCGTGGATGGCATGGTTGAAGCCCGCCGCCGACGCGGTCCGGGCCAGCCGGCAAACGTTGGAACCGGATCATCCGCTGCGGCAGCAAGAGCAGGTGGGCGCGGAAATGCTCAGCGCCGGTTTGGACGCATACCGGGCCGTGCGCGATGCGATGACCGAATACACCTTTTTCAACGTGTACGCCAACCTGTTCCCGTTCCAGCCAAGGAGCGAGCCTACCGCCCGCGCGGGTACCCCGGCGGCGACCGACCCGCATGACCTGCCGGAAGTCAAAGCGGCGCTGGCCGCGGTCGGGCAAGGCGGATACGCCGAGGCCATTGCCCGGCTGGCCTGCCTGCTGAGCCGCAGGGGTGAGCCCCTGCCGCTGTCCAGGCTGGAGCTGCGCAAGGAGCTGGTCACGGACTACGCCGATCTGCTGCCGGAACTTGAGCCGGACGCCTGGCGCGAGATCCGCGGCAGGCAGGAGCTGATCACGCGGTACGCGCCCGAACAGGCGCTCGCGACGCTGCCGGCCTTGCTCAGGTATCAGGCCGACCGCCAGCGGCTGCAGGCGCTGGCGGAGAAGCTGCGTGTCGATGAGCGCCTGCTTGGCGCCAGGCCCACTGTCGAGCAGGCGGCAATGCTGGAGCGGATCCGCACGGCGCTCGGCGCCACGCCGGAACGCGTCCGCGGCGCGGCCGCGCCGCTCACCCGCGCGTCCTAGCGCGCCGCGGCTGGCACACGCCTCGCAGCCGACCGACACCGACGACCCTGACGCAGGAGTAGCCCGTGAACGCCAAGCATGAGAAGTACCAGCGCCTGATTGATTACTGCAAGGCCATGCCGCCTACACCGACCGCGGTGGCGCATCCGTGCGACCAGTCTTCGCTGGAAGGCGCCGTAGAGGCCGCCCGGCTGGGCCTGATCGCGCCGATCCTGGTTGGGCCGCGTTCCCGCATCGAGGACGCCGCGCGCGCGGCCGGCATTGACATCCGCGAGTACCCGATTGTCGATGCCGAGCACAGCCATGCGGCGGCGGCTGCCGCAGTGCAACTGGTGCGCGAAAGCAAGGCAGAGGCTCTGATGAAGGGCAGTCTGCACACCGATGAGCTGATGGGAGCCGTGGTCGCGGGTAACAGCGGCTTGCGCACCGGCCGGCGCATCAGCCACTGCTTCGTGATGGATGTGCCCGGCCACGAGGACGCTCTGATCATCACCGACGCTGCCGTCAATATTGCCCCGACGCTTGCCGAGAAGGCCGGCATCCTGCAGAACGCGATCGACCTGGCCCATGCCTTGCAGGTCAAGGAGGTCCGCGTGGCGATCCTGTCGGCGATGGAGACCGTCAACCCGATGGTTCCGTCCACACTGGATGCCGCCGCGCTGTGCAAGATGGTCGACCGCCACCAGATCACCGGCGCGATCGTCGACGGACCGCTTGCGCTGGACAACGCGATCAACCTGGACGCGGCGCGGATCAAGAAGATCGACTCACCGGTGGCCGGGCGCGCCAATGTCCTGTTGGTGCCTGACCTGGACGCCGGCAACATGCTCGCCAAGAGCCTGACCTTCCTGGCCGGCGCCGACGCCGCAGGCATCGTGCTGGGCGCGCGCGTGCCCATCATCCTGACCAGCCGTGCCGACTCGGTCATGACCCGGCTGGCGTCGTGCGCGGTGGCCGCGCTGGTGGCCAAGGCACGCCGCGAGTCCGGCCAGGTGGCGGGGTGATGCCATGGCCGAACTGATCCTGGTCCTGAATGCGGGTTCGTCGAGCATCAAGTACTGTGCTTACAATACCCATGACGATGCACTGAGGCTGGTGCTGCGCGGGAGCATCGAAGGTCTCTACGCGGCACCGGCATTCCACGCCACCGACGCCGCGGGCGCTGAGGTCGAGACCAGGCGGTGGGATGCCGGTACCACGCTCGGGCACGAGGGTGCCATTGCCTTCCTGGCGGACTTCCTGCGCGGCCATGGGGAAGGGCATACGCTGAGCGCGGTCGGGCACCGGGTGGTGCACGGCGGGGTACGCTTCACCCAGCCGGAAAGGGTGACCGACGCGCTACTGGCAGAGTTGGACTCGCTATGCCCGCTCGCACCCCTGCACCAGCCACACAACCTCAAACCGATCCGCATCCTTGCCGAGAGGCGCCCGGAACTGCCCCAAGTAGTCTGCTTCGACACCGCCTTCCACCGGGCGCAGCCGGAAGTGGCACAGGCATTCGCATTGCCCGCGGAGATCAGCGCGCGCGGCGTCAGGCGCTACGGCTTCCACGGACTGTCCTATGAGTACATCGCCAGTGTCCTCCCGAGCGTTGATGCGGGTGCGGCGGCGGGCCGCACGATCGTGGCCCACCTCGGCAACGGCAGCAGCATGTGTGCGCTGGTGGCGGGGCGCAGCGTGGCCAGCACGATGGGCTTCACTGCGGTGGATGGCCTGCCGATGGGAACTCGCTGCGGCAGCCTCGATCCGGGCGTCATCCTCTACCTGATCAGCGAACTCGGCATGGATGCCCGCGCCATCGAGGACCTGATCTATCGAAAATCCGGTCTGCTTGGCGTCTCCGGCGTGTCGAGCGACATGCGCGCGCTGCTCGCCAGCGACGATGTGCAGGCCCGTTTTGCCGTCGAACTGTACACGTACCGCGTCGCCCGGGAGCTTGGTTCGCTGGCCGCCGCCGCACAGGGGCTGGACGCGCTGGTCTTCACCGCTGGCATCGGCGAGCATGCCGCGCCGATCCGCGAGCGCGTATGCCGGCTGGCGGCATGGCTGGGGGTGAGTGTCGATCCCGCGGCGAACGCCAGCGACGGACCGCGCATCAGCTTAGCCTCGGGCAATGTCCCGGTCTGGGTCATCCCGACCAACGAGGAACTGATGATTGCCAGGCATACCCGGGAGGTCCTGGCGGCACCCGCTCGATGACCACCGCTACAGCCGACCAAGCCAGCGGCATGGTAGCGACCGCTCGCTGGCAACAATGAATCCATGAGAGAGTGACATGACTGCAGCGCAACAACTGCCTATCCTCGCCAACGCCCGCGCACTCGTCTGTGGGATTGCGAACGAGCACTCCATTGCTTACGGGTGCGCCAAGGCCTTCCGCGAACTGGGTGCCGAGGTGGCGATTACCTATGCCAGCGAAAAGGCGCGCCAGTTTGTCGAGCCGGTGGCGCAGGAGCTTGACGCTTCCATCTTCCTCCCCCTGGATGTCACGAGCCAGAAGGAAATGGACGAGTTGTTTGCGCGGATCGGGGAGCAGTGGGGAAAGCTCGATATCCTGGTGCATTCGGTGGCCTGGGCGCCGAAAGACGATCTGCAGGGCGGCCTGCTCAATTGTTCGGCCGAAGGCTTCGCCAAGGCCATGGATGTGTCCTGCCACTCCTTCGTGCGCATGGCCCGGCTGGCAGCGCCCCTGATGGGCGATGGTGGCACGATGTTCACCATGAGCTATCACGGCGCCAACAAGGTGGTGCCGAACTACAACGTCATGGGCCCGGTGAAAGCCGCCCTGGAAGCCGTATCACGCTACCTGGCGTACGAGTTGGGCCCGCGCGGCATTCGCGTGCATGCGATCTCGCCCGGGCCGCTGCAGACCCGCGCTGCGTCCGGGCTTAAGAGCTTCGATTTGATGCTTGCTGACGCTGTGGAACGCGCTCCACTTGGCGAGCTGGTCGATATTATGGATGTGGGATACACCTGCGCCTTCCTGGCCACGCCTTACGCCCGGCGGTTGTCGGGCGAAACGCTGTATGTGGATGGCGGCGTCAATATCATGGCGTGAAACGCAGCGCTCGTTGACATCGTGGGAGGAAAAGGGCGTACGAGGAAACTAAAGTGGGTTGACGGCACAAGGCTCATCCAGCCGGTTCAAGAGGGGATGCATGATGCCTTGCCATGGCATCGAGGTTTGGGAGCCTCGGCTGGCAGCCTCGCTCTCAAGGCCCTCAAGGGGCAAGAGGTACGACTCTATTTCTCCCGCCCCATCATCCCATGAGCAGTACAAGGAATTGCTGCAACTCCTTCAGTTCCAGATCGGATCTTCCTTCTGCATCTGATCCTTGGTCTTCTTCATCCAATAGGAACCGATCTGGCGCTCGGTGACGTGACCCTGTTTTTTTACGTCGATCTTGTCGAAACTTTCGTAGACCTTTGGCATTCCCGCCTGAGCTTCGTCACGAGTCAGCTTGCCGTCATGATTGGAATCGGCAGCCTTGAATCGCTCGGCAATCAGAGCCTTGGCCTGGGCCGTAGTCGGGGGAGCTTTCGGCACCTCGGCTGGCGCCGCTCCCTGTTGGGATCCTTGTGCCGGCTGGGCGGCCGCGCCTATAGAAATCAGTCCCATCAGGACTGCGAAACCAACTGCTGGCAATTTGCGCACGGTCATGTCGCTCTCCTCAGTTCATTATGTGTGTTTGGACCTTTGGCACGGAAACGACTTCCATTCGAGCTTCTGTGAGTCTTGGCTCACCCAGCATTCTAGGCGCTCGTAGCGGAGACCGGGGGGCAAATTGATTCCGGTCGGACTGGCGCGACAATACGGCTCGATGGCGGCGATGTCGTGCGTAATCGTCTATGTTCGATATCGGGAAAACTGCGCCGGATCAGCTATTATCAAATGCTGCGGGGGAGTGATTCAACGAGCTCGCTTTCATTCCTTACGACTCCGTTGCCATGCAAGCCAAGTCTGACGTGACAAACTTCGTCCCGTACAACGTGCCCCTGTGCGACGGACGGGAAGTGCTGGTGCGGGAGATTACCGAAGACGACAAGGTCGGCCTGTTAGCGGCATTTAACAGACTTTCTGCCGATGCGCGTTACGCCAGATTCATGGCTGCCATGCAACAGCTGCCGGAAGCGATGCTCGAGCAAGCGACGCATCCGTCGGCTGAGCGCGAGTTTGCGCTGGTAGCGCTTGCCACGGAAAACAAGGTGTCGTCTATTGTGGGTGGCGCACGCTACGCCGCCGCGCCGGGTAGCGATACCTGCGAGTTTGCGGTGACTGTCGCCGATGACTGGCATCGACTCGGCCTGGCCAGCCGACTGCTGGGCACACTGATCGACATCGCTCGGAGCCGCGGCTATCGATGCATGGAAGGCTATGTTTTGTCGTCGAATACCGCCATGCGGCGACTGGCTAAACGTTTTGGATTTGCCGATTTAGCGTGTCCAGACGATGCCACGCTGCGCGTGGTGACGCTTGCGCTTTAAGGCAGCGAGAGTAGTGC
Source organism: Cupriavidus sp. FW305-27 (assembly GCF_058787995.1). Classification (NCBI taxonomy): domain Bacteria; kingdom Pseudomonadati; phylum Pseudomonadota; class Betaproteobacteria; order Burkholderiales; family Burkholderiaceae; genus Cupriavidus; species Cupriavidus sp. FW305-27. The sequence goes on along the minus strand of NZ_JBYTAG010000004.1, from coordinate 29,747 downwards.
CAGGTGCAAGCGTCTTGCTGCGATGTCTTCCGTTTGACGTGATCTATATGAACGCGTGCCCTTTGCGCTAGCTCCTCGCGTGCTCGGTTAGACAGGAATCGCGCCTGGAAGAGCTTTGGACTGGGACGCAAGTACGATTACTCCGCGTGGGACGATCAGCCAAATATATGTCCCATTTTGTCAAATGAAGGTGAGTGCCACTTAGTGGAATCCGGTGCCCTATGCAGCCAGTTCCGCCGGTTGGGGCACGTCGCCCCGTTGCTCAAGGCCTGGGAATAAACTTGCGCACGCTGCAACGCCAGCTCGAAAGCGCCGGAGAGGTCTTCTCCGACAGGGTCAATGGCGTAAGGCGCGATCTCGTCATCCACTACATGGACAACGGAAGCCTCTCGCTGGGACGCATTGCCGAGCCGCTCGGGTACTCCGCTTATGGCTCGTTTTTCCGTTGGTTCACTGCGCAGTTCGGGATGACGCCGACGCGGTGGCGCGACACTAAACCTGCAGACCGGGGAAGGCGCGGCAAATAGCCGCAATGGGACGCCCGGGTTTCCTCTGGCAGGTCCTGCTGTTCTTCCGCTACGGAGGAGCTGGAAGCGGCGGGGGCGCTTCGATCCGCCGTCCCCTCCGCCACCGCCGCCCCCCGCATCTGGCAGTCTGGTCTCACCTTTTCTACCAAGGGAACGATCCCTCTAATCCGTGTCGAGCGACGAGCAGTCCCTTCCTGCTACAAGCCATGTATGTAGCTCACCGATGCCCTTTACATCAATTGGTCCTCGCGCTTCCAACACAAATGGCTTGCCCAGCTTTTGCCGGGTGGCTTCCGTGACCTGCACACAGCCGGATATACCGTGGGACTCCATCCGGCTCGCAATATTGACCGTTTCGCCCCACAGGTCATAGATGAATTTTCGCCTGCCGATCACGCCGGCGATGACCGCGCCGCTGTGAATGCCAACCCGCAACTGCAGGCCGTAGCCGCTTCGCGCATTGAACCGACTCAGGGACTCCATCATGTCCAGTGCCATATGAGCAGCCCGGACGGCGTGGTCTGCCGCAGGGGCGGGCAGACCGGCAGCGGCCATATACGCGTCGCCGATCGTCTTGATCTTTTCGAGCCCGCGGTTGTCGGCGATATTGTCAAAGTCAGCAAATATCTCGTTGAGTACCGCCACCAGTCTCTCGGGGCTCAGGCCGGGAGAAAAGCGGGTGAACTGCACGAGGTCGGCGAACAACACCGAGACCGCCTCGAACCTGTCGGCGATGACTTCCGGCGGGCTGGCGGCGATGAGATCGGAACGCAGCTTCAGTCGCTCGGCGATGGGAGACGGCAGTACATTGAGGAGCAGCCGCTCGGTGACCTGTTGCTCGCAAACAAGCTTCTCGTAAAGGCGCCTGAGCTCATCGCTCTGGCGAACGATTGTCTCCCGGCTCGCTTCCAGTTCCTGCACCTTGCGCTCGAGTTCCTTGCCGTACTGCAAGGACTCACTGTGCAGCAGGCGCACCTCCAGCATGTTCCGCACCCGCATCAGTACCTCGCCGAGATCGAATGGCTTGCTGACAAAGTCCTTCGCGCCAGCCTGCAGTGCGCGCAGTTTGTGGTCGGGTTGGGCGGTGACAACGATCACCGGAAGGTAGCTGTCCGGCTGGACGACCTTGAGGTCCTCCATGACCTCGAACCCGTCCATGCCAGGCATCTGGAGATCCAGCACGATCAGGTCGTAGTGGTTCTTGCCGTGTAGCTCGGAAACCATGAGCGGATCGGTGGTTGATTCGACACTGGTATATCCGGCCGCGCGCAGCATCCTTTCAAGCAGCAGGACATTGGCCTCCAGATCGTCAACGATCAGGATTTTTGCGGCCAGGATGTCCGATGGGTGGATCATGGCAAGCCAGTTCGCGGGACTCGGTGCTAGCCCTGCGCAATCGATCGTCGCGGTTGCTCCAGTGCGGCGTTCAGTGCATCCATGAATTCGTGGATCCTGATTGGCTTGGTCAGGTACCGGAAAAATCCTGCCTTCATGCCCCGCTCGATGTCGCGTGGCATGGCATTGGCACTGAGCGCGATAACCGGAATATGCATTGTCATCGGGTCTTCGCGCAGGCGTCCCAGTGCTTCGATGCCATTGATGTCCGGCAGATGGATATCCATCACGATCGCATCTGGCAGGGAAGTGCGCGCGAGCTCGACTCCGAGAATCCCGGTGGCCGCCGACAACAACTGCACGTCTGCCCGCCGGGCGAGGAGTTGCTCCAGGAGCTTGAGGTTGGCGGGGTTGTCTTCCACGTACAGCAAGGTGTGCATCGTGGACGAGGCTTCGATTGGCGACCGGACAGGTGCGGTGACCTCCGCGCTCTCGCCAGCCATTGCGGGAGGCGCGGCAGCAGGCAGTTCGACCCGGAACATGCTGCCCACGCCAGGCGTGCTTTCGGCGTCGATGGTTCCACCCATCAACTCGGCCAGCCGCTTGGCCACCACGAGACCGATGCCGGTGCCTTCCACGGGGCCTGCCTCGTGCCCCAGCCGATTGAACGGCTGGAATAGCTGGGCCAGCCGTTCCGGTGTCAACCCTGCGCCGGTGTCGCGCACGCTGACGCATACGCGATGCTCCGTCGTCGTCACCTGCACATCGACTGATCCCTGGTCCCGGTTGTACTTGATGGCATTGGAAAGCAGGTTGAGCAAGATCTGCTTCAGGCGGGTTCGGTCGGCACGGACGAAGCAGGGGGCTTCACCTGCGGGAAAACGCATGCGGACCGCGCGTTTCAGTGCCTGCTGCTCAAGCATTGCGTGGCACTCGCGCAGGGTGTCGATGACTGATACGGGCTCGGGGGACAGCGACGCGTGACCGGCTTCTATCCTGGCCAGGTCAAGAACTTCGTTGATGAGCTCAAGCAAATGCCAGCCCGCTTTCAGGATATGGTCGATGCTGGCCTGCTGCGACGCAGTCGGAGGCGGAGACTCGGAGGCCATCAGTTGCGCAAAGCCCAGGATGGCGTTCAGCGGATTGCGCAACTCATGGCTCATGCTCGACAGGAACTCCGACTTCGCATGGTTGGCGACCTCGGCAGAGGCCTGGGCCTGCTTCAGCGCTTCGATGTCGGTGCTGGATGCAAGCCACTTTACGATGTTGCCGTCAGCGTCCTTCAATGGTGACCCGCGTTCGAGGTGCCATCGGTAGGCGCCATCGGATGCCCGTTTCAGGCGATATTCGATTTCGTACTCGCAGCCTCTCGCCACTGCGTCTGCCCAGTGACCGATATTGCGCGCGAAGTCCTCGGGGTGGACGGCCGATTTCCAGGCGCCGGAGCGGGTTTGCTCAAGACTGAGGCCGGTATAGCTCGTCCACCGTCGGTTGCAGTAATCGATCCGGCCATCCGCATCGGCGGTCATGATCATGTGAGGGATGCCGTCGGCGAGCAGCCTGAAGTGCGGCTCGCCCTGCCTGAAGTCGAGGGCGGAAGGACGATCCTTTCCCGATCCGTCATGAGGCTGCCTGCGCATGATTTGCCCCCGCAGTCGGCGGTCTGGCGCCTGCGCGCAAGAGGCGATGGCAGGTCGGCCGGAATCCGCGTCATGAAGGAAAGCATACTCGCAGCCACTGCCGGTGCAAACCGGCATGCGCGGGGAAGTCCCCGGTCAACTCGCGAGTCGACAGTGCGCCACTTGGGGCGGCTCAGCCGAGGCTGGATGCCACTTCAATGCCGCGCAGAACACAGATACGGCTCAACATGTCGCTGGCATGGCTCAGGAAGCCCTGGCGTGCGCGTCCGGACAGCGTGACGGGTTTCATCAGCAAGACGCTTAGCGGGTTCTGCGGCACGTCGTTGAAGCGAAGCTCGTAGTGCAGATGCGGTCCGGTCGCCCAGCCGGTCTGTCCGACATACGCGATCAGTTGCCCCTGCGTGATGCGCTGGCCGGGCTGGATGCCAGCGAAGCCGGACAGGTGCGCATAGTACGTCGAGTAGCCGTCAGGATGCTTGAGGATGACGATGTTGCCGTAGCCCGTCTGCTGGCCGACAAAGTTAACAGTCCCGTCCGCTGTGGCGAAGACCCGGGTTCCTGTCGGGGCGGCAAAGTCGACACCCTTGTGCTTGATCCATTGGTGGTGCACCGGGTGGTTGCGCCAGCCGAAGCCAGACGACAAGCGCGAGAACTCGACCGGCGAGCGGAGAAACGGGCGCGCCATGCCCCGTCCGTCGAAGGTGTAGTAGGCACCGGAGTTGCTGCCATCTGCGCCGTCATACCACAGGGCCTGGTAGAGCTGGGCGCGGTTGACGAGTTCGACGGCCACGACGCGACCGTTGCGCACCAGTGCACCGTCACGGAAGCCCGCCTCATAGACAATGCGGAAGCGATCGCCCTGGACGATGTCGTGCTGGAAATCGACCACGCCCGAGAAGATCGAGATCATCTGCCGGACGATGTCGTCGGGCACCTTCGCGGCATCCATCGTCCTGAAGAACCCATTCGCGGTGATGGTGCCGGAACGCATCTCGTAACGCAGTTCGTTCCTGACCGCCTGCAAGTTCGCCTTGAAGGCGGGCTTCTGTAAGTCGCCAGCCCGCCGGATCAGCAGTTCGCGCGAGGCGGTGGAATTGCCGGCAACGAGGGCGCGCAGCGAGACCAGCAGCTTGTCCTGGTCGACCTCCGCCTGGACGACCTGGTCCGGCTGGAGGTTGAAAAGGGTGCGCGCCGCCGGATCCCTGGAAATGAACTGCTGTGCGTCGGGATCTTCCACGCCGAGCCGTCTGAGCAACGTGGCGATCGTGTCGCCGCGTCGCATGGGCTCCTCGTGGATGTAAGTTGCACCGGCATCCGCCAGCTTTTCGAGCTGGTCGCGCACGTCGGGCAGTTGCAGGGCTTCCAGCCGGCGTGGCGCACCAGGGTCATGGTGGGCGCTGCGCGGCGCCACGCCCATGGCTGCCGCCATGCAAAGCATGAGGACAGCCGCCAAGCCGGCTGGCAGCCAGGACGGTGTGTATCGGCGCATTCCCCGTCTCCTGTCTGACCCGCGCATCTTGCCGACTACCCTTGCTGCCCCGTCGGGCCCTATCGGGCGCCGATCTCCCGGCGCTCAGGCGACATCCTGGCCAGGTAGCGGGCCACTGCCGGGATGTCTTCGTTCGACAAGGCGGCGGCAATGCTGTCCATGGCGCCGGACGCGTCATGGCGTTTGCCGCTCTTGAACGCGGCAAGCTGTTGCCCAAGGTAGCTCTCGCCCTGGCCGGCGAGGCGTGGTGCCAGGTCCTTTCCGGTCAACCCTTCGGCATGGCAGGCCTGGCAACTGCGCGCCTGGACCACAGCCTTGCCGCGCGCCTCGAGCGCGGCGCTGGCCGTGACATCCGGGCTACCTGTGGGCGCCTGCTTTGCGTAATAGGCTGCCAGCAACCCGATCTGCTCATCCGTCAGGTTCCTGGCGAGCGGCCCCATGGTCGGGCTGTCGCGCTGCCCGCTGGCGAAGGCGCGCAACTGCACCTCGATAAATGCCGCCGGCTGGCCGGCCAGGGCAGGGTACTCGGCATTGCGGGACTCACCGCGCGGGCCATGGCAGGCGAAGCAGGTCTCCGGGAATTGCGGCCAGCGTCCACCATCGGTCTGGCTGGCCACGGCCTGGTTATCCAGTGCCGTCCCGAACCGGTGATAGTCCACGAGGTCGGGAACGATGAAGGCGGCCACCGCCACCACGGCCGCAGCCGCCACGAGAACAAGGCGCTTGTATTTCATTCATGCCTCCCGAACGGGGTATGCCAGGGCGCCCAGCACTTGCAGGGCGGCGCGGTGGCCGGAACGCACGGCACCATCCATGGCGCCGGCCCAGATGTCGGCCGTCTCGGTGCCAGACCAGATCAGCCGCCCTGTCGGCGGATGCAGGTACTGGCCCAGCTTCGTCCAGAAGCCCGCCGGCATCGGGTTGATGCAACTCATCGACCAGTTATCGACCTTGCCCCAGTCGAGGTCGTGGTATTGCGTCGGCTTCAACGCCTTGTCCCCGAACGCCTGGGCATAGATGGCCGAGAGGATGCGTTCGGCAGCCTTGGGCTCGGCGGGCAGGAAGCCAGGCTTGACGAATGCGCTGATCACGCCGACCGAGCCGTCTGGCGGCGAGTTGTCGACCGACCAGATCAGCGGGCCGTCCAGCGGCACAACCTGCCCGTTGAATCCCTTGTCGCGCCAGAAGGGCCGTGCATAGACATGCGCCGTCTTGCGCATGGGCGCGTGCGCCGGCCAGAACCGATGCAATTGCGCGCGTCCGGCGGGCAGCGGCGGGTCGAAGACGACCTGCTGGCATAGTGCCGGATTCAGTGCGGCGATCACGTGGCGCGCCCGTACCACGCCCTGGTCGGTGTGCAATTCGACAATGTCGCGATTCCAGCCAACGATCTTGCGTACCGGGCAGGACAGCCGCACCTTGTGGCCAAGTTCGCGTGCCATCCGGATGCTGAGGATCTGCGCGCCGCCGACGAAGCGCGTCTCCTGGGCGCCGCCCTTGATCCTCTCAAGTGTGTCGTAGTCGCTGTTAGCGCTGTTGATCACCGACAGGTAGTGCAACAGTCCCAGTTGCGCCGGTTGCGCGCCGAGCGACAGGGTTGCGGCCAGGCTGAAGGAGAATTTTTCCTCGTTGCTCAAGTCTTGCCGTGCCAGCCAGTCGCCGAGCGACAGCTTGTCTAGTTCCGCCGCGTTTGCCGCTGTCCAGGGGGCGCCGCTGGGTACGCGGCGCGCCAGCTCGCTGAGTTTTGCGGCGACCTTTCCCTGGGCGCCGACGCCGCCCTGGAGATCCTGCGCCACGCGCACGTCGCCGGCCAGGAACACGGTCTTGCCCTGGTAATAGGTTTCGAAGGTGTCGACGCCGAGCTCGCGCGCCAGGTCAGCAATGGCGGTCTGGCCGGGCCCGATCCACTGCCCGCCGGCTTCCGAGACCACGCTGTTGCCAAGGTCATGGTTGTAGGTGCGGCCGCCGACACGGCTACGTGCCTCCAGGACGACGAACGTGTCACATCCGCCGCGTTTCAGGTCGCGTGCGGCGGTCAGGCCCGCCAGGCCGGCACCGATGATCGCGACATCGAGCACGTCGCGCCCCGCAGATGCGGCGCCGGCGCCCTTCACCCGCGGCGCTGCACTCGCTGTGCGTGGTGTGCCTGCCAGCAGCGTTGCAGCGCTAGCCGCCGCAGCCGCGCCGAGGAGGCGGCGTCGGGTCAGTGCGACTGTGTCGCGGTTCACGATGTCTGCCGGTGCGGCATCGACTTCCAGCGCATCTTCACGTGTCTTCGCGTGCATTGTTAGGACAAAAGTTAAATGATTGGCATGCTCGCGGCAAATATAGGTCAACAACACAAACAAGTCAAAATTATGAGTCACGAGCCCAAGCTGATTCCTGCGTAGGCGAGGAGAGTCCATGTGGGATAGGGAATACCCGCCCTTTTACTTCTGACTTATCTTTGTCATCATGACCTAACGTTGGTAGGTTGTTCTACAAACGAGGCGACCGGAAGCGCACGTGACCGGGCGCCGGGCTTAATGAAGAATCAGGAGAGCATCCATGGATGAATCCAAGCGCAGGGCCTTCGATGAGGACGGTGCCGTCCTCATCGAAGGCTGTCTCAACGCGGAACAGTTAGCCATGTGCAGGCAGGTCTTTGACTGGGGCATCGAGAACCCGGGGCCCAACGCTCATAGCCTGTTTGACGGCTCCGTGCAACGGTCGCACGTCGATAACGCCAATCCATTCGCAAAGGGGCGGCTGGATGAGCTGGTCGCCTCGCTCCCGTTCGGCCAGCTGTTCGCCGATCTCTGGGGCTCTAAACATGTCTGGTACTTTGCGGAAGAGTTGTTCCTCAAGCAGGGAGGCCGGGCCGGGCGCTCGCCCTGGCACCAGGACACCTCCTACCTGCCCTGGGGGGGAAAGCACTTCGCCAACGCGTGGATCAGCTTCGAGGCGGTCCCAAAGCGTAATGCGCTGGAGATCGTCAGGGGCTCATACCTGGGTACGCGCCACGACGGCAGCACCTTTCAGAACCCCGACGACCCGACCGAGCCGTTGCACGGCGGTGGGGTCTGGCCGCGGCTGCCTGACATCGAGGCCGAACGCCGCATCGATCCCAATGCCTACGACATCCTCTCCTGGGCTACGCAGCCGGGAGATGTTCTGCTGCTGCACCCGGGTTCGCTGCACGGCGGGGGTGCTGTCGACGCCGATTTCCCGGACCGCCATACGCTGGTCTTGCGCTTCTTCGGCGACGACGCGGTCTTCAGTCCGTTGCCGGACCACAGCGATTCGGGCTTCACGCCGGCGGGTGTGCTGTACGTCGAGGAGCTGGCATCGCTGAAGGCCGGTGATCCCTTCCGTGCGCCATGCTTCCGCCAACTCATCTGATAAACGATACCGACATCATGACAACCACGACGATGAAACGGCAGCCGGTCATTCCGCCCGGCACCCAGCCGCTCTACGACGCCTACCATTTCGCCCCCGCAACCCGCGTGGGCGACACCATCTGGGTGTCGGGCCAGGTTGGGCTAGACGCAGCGATGAAGCCCGGCGAGGGCATGGAGGCACAGGCTCGGCTGGCCTTTGCATCCCTGAAAGCGGTCCTCGAAGCGGCAGGCGCAAGCCTGGAGGATGTTGTCGAGCTGACGACCTATCACACCAACCTGCGGCAGGAAATCGAGGCCTTCACGAAGGTCAAGGACGAATACCTGCCTAGCCGTTATCCGTCCTGGACTGCGGTGGGGGTGACAGAACTGGCGCTTCCCGAGTTGTGCATCGAGATTCAGGCGGTGGCGGTAGCTGGCAGCGGCGGCGCCTGAGCCTGGTTGTCCTGCGCGCGCCTCGAGCGCAGTCGAAGTCCGTGGATCACGGTTTCCAGAGCTGGGCAGGCGGGCCTGCACTGCCGGGACGGTCAACACCTGTGCCCGGCCGTGCGGCCTTGAGGACCTGTGTATCTCCAGCACAGCCTCGGGCGGCATGGGGCATCGCCGGATCACTACGGCGGTCTGACTGACAGCGTTGGCTTGCGGCTTCCGGTGCCACCCCAGCAGCCGCGAGCCGTGCCTCGTGCCATTGGTTCGCCGCTGCGCACGGTACCGGGTGCGTTTGCGAGCATCGCAGCCAAACGCGCAGGGAATACCCTAGCTCTTTTTTTCTTTTGTTCTTTGTCACTGTTACCTAAGTTTGGTAACGTGTTCTACCAAAAAAACGACACGAAGCGAGGCACTTCGCTGTCATGCCAGACAGGAGACTCAGATGAGATACAAGACGTTGTTCCTCAGCGTGACCCTTGCGTTCGGCGGAGCGGCCTATGCCGCGGCCTCCGAGCAGGACGTGGGCCGCCTCGGCAAGGACCTCACTCCGGTAGGTGCCGAACGGGCTGGTAACAAGGACGGGTCGATTCCGGAGTGGACCGGCGGCGACATGAAGGCACCGGGTGGCTGGAAGCCCGGCACGGCGCGCCCCGACCCGTACGCGAATGACAAGCGCGTGCTTTCGATCGACGCGTCCAATGTCGACAAATACAAGGACAAGCTTGCCCCCGGACAGATCGAAATGGTGAAGACGATCCCGGGCTATCGGATGGACGTCTATCCGACCCACCGTTCCTGCGGTTTCCCCAACTTCTTCTACGAGCGGACGAAGAAGAACGCAACGACGGCGAAGCTTGGCGCCAACGGCCAGGACCTCGCCGAGGCGATCGGCGCCGCCGTGCCGTTCCCGATTCCGCAGAACGGCGCCGAAGCCATGTGGAACCACAAGCTGCACTGGAAAGGAGAGGGATTCCAGATGAGCTATGCGGGCTACATCCCGCCGAAGGGCACCGACAGCATTGGGGAGCCGCTTGGCCAGCAGGAATGGCAGATGTCGCCGATGTGGTCGCCGTCGAACAAGGGCGTCGACGACGCCCGCGGCATCGAGAGCCTGTACCTCAACACGTTTACCAGCCCGCCCTCGATCGCGGGGGATGCGACCCTGACGCAGTACAAGTTCTCCGAGGCTAACGACGTCTGGCTGTACTTCGCGAGCCAGCGCCGCGTGCGCCGGGCGCCGACGTACCAGTACGACGCTCCGCAGCTCAACACCGAGAACCTGCTGACCGTCGACCAGTACATGCAGTTCAACGGCCCACTAGACCGCTACGACTGGAAGCTGGCCGGCAAGAAGGAGATGTACGTGCCCTACAACACGTACCGGGTCAACTCTTCGGCGAACAAGGTCGACGAAGTCGTCAAGCCGAAGTTCCTCAGCCGCGATCTCACGCGCTATGAGCTGCACCGGATGTGGGTGGTGGAGGCCACGCTCAAGCAAGGCATGCGGCATACCTTCCCCAAGCGCGTGTTCTACATCGACGAGGACACGTGGACGATCCTGGTGGAGGACATGTACGACGCGCAGGGCAAGGTCTGGCGCACCACCGAGATGGGTCCCTACATGGCCTGGGAAGTGCCGGCCTGCGTCTGGGCGGCCAATACCAGCTATGACCACCAGACCCGCCGCGCCGTGCTCGACCGCGTCGTCGCCGGCCACAAGGAGCCTGACTGGCTCGCCGCCAGGGAAGGGCGCCTGAAGGAGAAGACCTTCGAGCCGGACGGCCTGCGCCGGTTCACCACACGATAAGCCAAAAAAGAGAACCACGGGGAGACAGGCATGAAACTGCGTGATGTTGCAGCAGCGGCGGCGCAAGCCGCCGCGGGGAAGCGAATGGAACGGAAGCTGGCCCGCTCGGTGATCGTAGGCCTGCTGGCAATGGCGGATGCCGGCTCGGCTTACGCCGCACAGTGGACGCTCGACAACGGCTGGGCGGTGGCCTTCGACTCGACGGTCTCGTTTGGCGCGGCGATGCGAACGTCGAAGACGAACTGCAGCTTTGTCGGCAACGACAACGGCGGCTGTGTCGGCGACGCGCCAACGCCGCTGCAGAAAAGCAACCCGTCTGTCTTCTCGTCGAACCTGGACACGCTGCGCCTGAACCAGGACGACGGCAACCTCAACTACAAGCGCTGGCAGCCGGTCTCGGCCAATGCGCAGTGGACCAGCGACCTCTATGTCAAGGGCACCAACGGGTGGAGCGGGCTGGTGCGCGGCGTCGTCAACTATGACTTTGCGACCGCCCACACCAGACGAACCGATCTCGACTCGGATGCGCGGAACTTCGCCACCAGCGACCCGCGTCTGCTCGACGCCTACATCACCAAGGAATTCGACGTCGGCGACCAGCAGGCGCGTGTCCGGGTCGGCAACCAGGTGCTGAACTGGGGTGAAAACCTCTACATCCCGGGCGGTATCAACGCGATCAACGCGATCTACCTGCCGTCCGCGCACCAGCCGGGAACGCCGCTTAAAAATCTGTTCATACCCGCGCCCATGGTCTCTGCGAGCACTTCACTCGGCAAGGACCTCGGCCTGGAGGCCTTCTACCAGTGGAAGTGGAACAGCTTCAAGTTCGACGCGCCCGGGACCTTCTTTTCGACCAGCGACTTCCTCGGCAAGGGCGGACGAGGCTTCTATATCCCGACTTCAGCCGTCAACGGCGCGCTGGCTGCGTCAGGGCTGGACCCGCTTCCCAACGGCACGATCGGCGACACGGGGACCCGGATCCTCGGCATCAATCCCGCGACCGGGATGCCCTACAACCGCCGCCTGAGCACCGGGGAGCTGGCGAACCCCAATACCAACCCGGTCGGGCCCCTGGTCGGCACCGGCACCTTCATCCCGCGCGGCCCGGACAACAAGCCGGACAACAATGGGCAAGGGGGGATGGCGCTGCGCTACAAGTTTCCCGACAGCGGCAACGAACTCGGCCTCTATTACTACCACTACAGCGAGAAGGTGCCGTTCGTGAGCTACCAGGTGGTCAACACGACGAGCAACCCGTTCGGCTGGCAGGCGTCGCTCGACTACGGCAAGAACCGCGACCTGTTCGGCCTCTCGTACAACTTCCAGGTTGGCGAATGGGCGATCGGCACCGAGTTGTCATACCGTCCGCGGGACAGCGTCGCCATCGATCCGACCACGGTCATCGATCCGGCCAACCCCTACTACTGCAACGCGCTGGCCGATTTTTCGGTCAAGCCGGTCGGAAGCAGTTGCCGCGGAGCGATCGACACGCAGCACTATCAGCTCCACCTGACCGGCATCCACATCATGTCGCCTTCGGGCTCGTTTGGCTGGCTGCTGCGCGCGTTGGGCGCGTCCGAAGGCACGATCACCGCGGAAGGTGCGCTGGCGTACTACCCGAAGCTCAGGCTCAACGCCGGGATACCGTATGCGGTCACCGCCGACTACACGCTGCCCACCAAGCTGTCGGCGGGGATGGTGCTGGCAGCCTCGGTGACCTACCCCAACATCTTCGGCACGCGGGCGTCGCTGTCGCCGGACATCGCCGTCATGCAAGGCATCGGAGGCTATTCGGCCACGGCGCTGCCCGGCTTCATCCGCGGCGCGGGCGCCGCGGTGATCGGCGCGACCCTCGACTTCAAGACGAAGCCGGAGACAAAGATGCGCCTCGACTACACGCACAACTGGGGCGGTAGCGGCAGCAACCTGCTGCGCGACCGCGATTTTGTCTCCCTCAGCATGACCACGTCCTTCTGATGCTTTCACGCCTGATAACCCGTCTGGAAGCGGCCCTGTTCGGGCACCGCCTTCCTTTCCTGCTCGCACTGGCAGGATTCACCGCCTTGATGGGCGTGCTCGGCGCGAAGCTGCACCTCGAAGCCGGCTTCGAGAAGCAGCTGCCGCAAGGCCACGAGTACATCAAGACCTTCGAGCAGTTCCGTGACAAGCTCTTCGGCGCCAACCGGCTGACCATTGCCGTGCATGCCCGCCAGGGCGATGTCTGGAATGCGGCGACGCTTACCCAGGTCCTCAAGGTGACGGAGGCCGTCACCTATCTTCCGGGCGTGGATCGCACCAGCGTGACGTCGCTGTGGACACCGAATGTCTTCTTCACCGAGATCACCGAGGACGGCTTCCGGGCAGAGGCGGTGGCAGGCGGGGATATCGTGCCGGAAAAGCTCTCCGCCGATGTCATCGACAAGATGCGTCAGCGCACCATGGCCGGCGGCCATTTCGGGACCCTGGTCGCACGCGACCAGTCCAGCGCGCTGATCACCGCCGAACTGGCCGACGTCGATCCCCGTACGGGCAAGAAGCTCGACTATATCCAGTTCAACCGCCTGCTCGAGGAACAGATCCGACGACCGTTCGAGAACGACCAGGTCGAGATCGAGATCATCGGCTTCGCCAAGCAGATCGGCGACATTGCCGACCGCGGAGCGGACGTGACGCGCTTCTTCGGCATCGCCTTCCTGCTCACCGGGCTGGCGGTCTACTGGTACTGCCGGTCGGTGCGCCTGACCCTGCTGCCGCTCGGCTGCTCGCTTGTGTCCCTGGTCTGGCAGTTCGGCACGCTGCACCTGCTGGGCTATGGGCTTGACCCGCTCGCCATCCTGGTGCCGTTCCTGGTGTTCGCGATCGGTGTCTCACACGGTATCCAGCAGATCAACTTTATCGTCCGCGAGGTCGCCCAGGGTACCGACTCCGCCATTGCAGCCCGGCGCAGCTTCACCGGCCTGCTGATTCCTGGATCGCTGGCGCTGATCACCGCGCTGGTGAGCTTCGTCACACTTACTCTCATCCCGATCCCGATGATCCGAGAACTGGCGATCACCGCGGCCATCGGCGTGGGCTACAAGATCGTCACCAACCTGATGATGTTGCCGGTGGCGGCGTCGTACTTCCGGTTCACGCCGGAGTTCGCGAAACGGGCGCTGGCGCGGCGCGAGAGTCATAGCGGATGGCTGGGGGCGGTGGCCCGGATCGCCCAGCCGCGGAACGCACTGATCGTGACCATCGCCGGCGCAGTGGTTTTCGGCCTTGCGTTCTGGCAGAGCCAGGACAGGCACGTGGGCAGTCTCCAGGCCGGGGCGCCGGAATTGCGCGCGGATTCCCGCTACAACCTGGACGTCGCCGCGATCGTCAGCCGCTTCGACGTCGGCCTGGACTGGCTCACCGTGGTGTTCGAGGCCACGCCCGATCGCCATGGCGAGGTTTGCTCCCGCGCCGACGAGTTCCTGTTCGTCGACGACTTCGCCTGGCGCATGGGCAGCGTGCCCGGCGTGGTGTCCACCGATTCGCTGGCCGCCCAGCTCAAACTCTACAACGCCGGCATGAACGAAGGCAGTCCGAAGATGGCCACCGTGACGCGGGACCCCCGCGGGCTCGGCTCGCAGTTCCAGGGCGTGAACAACCGCATCGCCGGGCTTTCGTCGAGCGACTGCCGAGTACAAGGCGTCAACCTTTATCTGCCCGATCACCGCGCCACGACGATCAAGACCGTGGTGGCGGCGGTCAAGCAGTTCCGCGAGTCCAACCGGCTTGATGGCGTCACGGTCAGGCTGGCAAGCGGCAATGCTGGCGTCCAGGCAGCCACGAATGAAGTGCTGGAGGCCAGCGAGCTGCCGATGATGCTGTACGTCTACGCAGCCATCCTCATTCTGGTCTTCCTTGTGTATCGGGACTGGCGGGCGATGGTTGCGTGCTGCCTGCCGCTGACCGTGGCCACGTGGATTGGCTACTGGTTCATGAAGGAGCTTGAGATCGGCCTGACCGTAGCGACGCTGCCGGTGATGGTGCTCGCGGTCGGCATCGGCGTGGACTACGCCTTCTACATCTACAACCGTCTGCAGGTACAACTGGCAAACGGTCTTGCGTTTACCGACGCGCTTGCGGTCGCGCTGAAGGAGACAGGGCTGGCGACCGTATTCACGGCCATTACGCTCTCGGTCGGTGTGGCGACCTGGATGTTCTCGAGCCTTAAATTCCAGGCCGACATGGGGGCTCTGCTGACCTTCATGTTCCTCGTCAACATGGTCATGGCCATCACCCTCCTGCCCGCGTTCGCGGCGGTGCTGGAGAAGTTCTTTCCCCGGCGCGGCCCAGTGCGCATGCCGGAAATCCTGAAGCACTGAGACGCAAGTAGGCGTCAATCTCCCATGAACCTGCACCGATTTTTACCTGTTGTCGCGATCGCCTTGGGCGTGGTGTGCCCGTCGCGGGCGGTGGAGACCGCTGCCGCAGCTCCGTGGCCGACCCTGGAGCCGGCCCGGCAGGTGTCCAATGCGGTCGCCGCACCGCTGCTGGCGTCTGCGCGTGCCGGCAACCGCGTGGTCGCCGTCGGCGACCACGGCGTCATCCTCCTTTCTGATGACGGCATCAAGTTCCGGCAGGCAAGGATGGTGCCGGTCCGCTCCCTGCTGACTTCCGTTCAGTTCATCGATGCGCGGCGCGGCTATGCGGCGGGGCACGATGGCGTTGTGCTTGGCACACAGGATGGCGGCGAGACGTGGAGGCTCTTGCGTGCCGAGCGGGGCGCAGAGCAGCCGATCCTTTCGCTCTACTTCGACAGTCCGGAGCACGGCATCGCCGTAGGGCTGTACGGCTGGGCTATCGAAACCCGCGATGCCGGCCGGACCTGGTCCGAGATCAAGGTGGAGGCGGGCGAAAACGCGGACCGTCACCTGCTGCACATGTTCGGATCCGGCCGCGGATCGCTCTTCATCGCTGGCGAAGGCGGCACCATCTTCCGCTCCGCCGACAGGGGCAAGTCGTGGCAGGCGTCGACCACTGGCGACAACGGCTCGCTGTGGTACGGGCATTCACTTCCCGACGGCTCTCTTCTGGTCTGCGGCATGCGAGGACACCTGTATCGCAGCAGCGACGACGGTAAGACGTGGCAGCGCGTGGACTCGCATACCACCCAATCGCTGACCGGGATCGCGGAGCTTGCTGACGGCCGCATTGTCATCGTCGGCATGGCCGGGACCGTACTCGACAGCAAGGACGGCGGCAAGACGTTTTCGGTTACGCAGCGCGCAGGGCAGGAGTCCCTGACTGCAGTGCTAGCGAACGGTTCGCGGCCGCTGCTGATGTCAATGGCGGGTCCGTTGCAGGACGACGGCCCGGACCGGCGCTAGGCACCCACAAGTATCGTCCAGTCGTCCCGTCAGAGGCGGCATTCCTTCCAACCCAATCACTTGTCAGACACAACTCTCAAGGAGACAAACCATGGCAAAGCACCCCGTCGTCGTCTATGGCGCAAGCGGCTACACCGGCATGTTGATCATGGACTGGCTGATCGACCAGGACATCCCTTTCACGGCGGTGGCGCGCAACGCAGCCCGGGCGAAGGAAATGATGGCGCAGCGCGTCGTGCGCCTGGAATCGGCAAACTATGAGCTGATCGAGGCGGACCACGACGTCGACACCCTGGTCAATGCCTTCCGGGGCGCGAAGGTGGTGTGCAACACCGTCGGCCCATTCTCCACGGTCGGGCTCGTTGGCGTCGAAGCGGCGCTCAAGGCGGGATGCCATTACCTCGACACCACGGGTGAGCAGCCGCACATCCGCCGGGCGCGCGATCAATTCGGCGACCTGTACCGGCAGGCCGGGCTGCTGCTGTCGCCGTCCAATGCCTACATGTACACGTTCGCCGAGATTGCCGCGGAGCTGGCGCTGGAGACACCCGGCGTCGACGCGCTGGAAACCGCGACGTTGGCGCGCGGCCCGCGTAGCGGCGGTGCCGGCGTGAGCGTGGGTTCGACCGCGACGATCTTTGAAGGCTATCGCCACGAGGCTTGCTACCTGTGGGAGAAGAAGCTGGTGCCATATGCGGCGGATGCGTCGTTCAATGTGGTCGATCCTGCCCTCATGCAACCGGTGTTCTGTCTGCCGTGGGGCGGTACGTCGCTGCCGGTCTACTTCGAACACGATCCGCGCGTACGCAGCTGCATCTCCAGTGTCGGTTTTTACGACAACAACGCGATGCAGACAGTGCATGCGCTGGGCAAGAAGTGGGAAGCAGAGTACAAGCACCTGCCCCGCGAGCAGCAGGACGCGGTGCTGAAGCAGATCGTTGATTCGACCACGCCGGCCATGCCGCCAAGGGAACGCACTACGCTGCAGCGCACCGTCGATTTCGCAATCGGCCGCGGTCAGGTCGCTTCGGTGCGGGCGACCGTGCACGGGACCACGCCATACATCGCCACCGGGGCGATCCAGACGGCAGGCGTCATCAAGCTGCTCGACGGCGACACCGCAAAGGTCGGCTTCGCCTCCGGCTCGAAGGCCTTCGGGCACCGCTACCTGCTCGGCTTCCTCGAGCAGCGCGGGCTGGCTCGGGCGACGGTTTCGCATCTGTAATTGCCGTGCCGCCCCGGCCTGCTCTTCAGGTCGGGGAATAAATGCGTTCACAGATTCATAGGACTACTTGAATGGCAATCATTGATTATTTTGACCGCGGGTTGCGCATCAATCCCCATGGCATTGCCTATATCCAGGGCGAGCGCAGCTACTCGTTCCGGGAGATTGGCGAGCTTTCCTGCCGCATCGCCAACGGGTTGCTGGCGGAAGGCTTCGGCAGGGAAACCAAGGGAGCGGTCTGGGCAGATAACGACGTGACTGCCTGGAGTTGTGCGCTGGGGCTATGGCGAGCGGGGATGGCGTACATCCCCGTCAACGGGCGCAACGCGCCGGAGGAGAACCAGTTCATTCTTGACGCATTCGACTGCGAAGTGCTGTTCTTCCAGGAAGCGTTCGCATCGGTAATCGAGACGCTGCGTCCCAGACTGCCGAAGGTCAGGCTCTGGGTGTGTATCGATGCCGCGCTGCCGTGGGCGCCGTCGCTGTCTACGTGGAGCGAGGGCCAGGCCTCGAGCGCGCCGCTCATCGATTACGATATGGACGATGTCGTGACCCTTTCGGCAACGGGCGGGACGACCGGAGCACCCAAGGGCGTGATGAACACGAACCGGGCTTACCAGACGTACTTCGCGCAGTTCATGATGGCGTTCCCCTATCAGGGGGACGAGCGCCCGGTGAATCTCGCCGCCGCGCCGATGACGCATACCGCCGGGATGCTGTCGCTGCCTTGCACTGCGCGCGGCGGTACGGTGGTCGTGCTGCCGAAGCCGGACCCTGCAGCCTTGATCGGCGCGATCGCGAAGCACCGGGTCACGGAGTTCTTCCTGCCGCCGACGGTGATCTACCGGCTGCTGGACATCCCCGGGATCGGGAAACAGGATTTCTCATCGCTCAAGTGCTTCCTTTACGGCGCCGCGCCCATGTCGGTGGAGAAGCTCAAGCGCGCGATCGAAGTGTTTGGCCCGGTCATGGCCGGCGGCTACGGCCAGACAGAAGCCCCGGCTTCGATCTCCTACCTGACGCCGGCCGAGCATTTTTCCGGCGGCGAGCTGGCGTCCGACGAACGGCTCTCCTCGGTCGGCCGCCCCAACCCGCTGATCCGCGTGGAGATCATGGGCGAGCACGGCGAGGTTCTGCCGCAAGGCGAGACCGGCGAGATCTGCGTGCGCGGCGACCTCGTCATGAAGGGCTACTACAAGGCGCCCGACAAGACTGCGGAGACGATCGTCGACGGCTGGCTGCATACCGGCGACATCGGCCACCTCGATGCGGAGGGCTACCTCCATATCACCGACCGCAAGAAGGACATGATCATCAGCGGCGGCTTCAACGTCTATCCGAGTGAAATCGAGCAGGTGATCTGGTCCCATCCGGCTGTGCAGGACTGCGCGGTGATCGGCGTGCCGGACGAGAAGTGGGGCGAGGCGGTGAAAGCCGTGGTGGAACTCAACGCGGGCTACGAGGTAAGCGCCGACGAACTCGTTGCCCTTTGCAAGCAGAAGCTCGGCTCGGTCAAAGCGCCGAAGAGCGTGGAATTCGTCACCGCACTGCCGCGAAGCCCGGTCGGGAAGGTGTTGAAGAAGGATCTGAGAGAACAGTACTGGCAAGGCCAGCAACGCAAGATCTGAACGAGGCACCCAGGAAAGAAGACATGAGCAACATTTACATCGCCGGCATAGCGATGACCATCTTCGGCCGGCATTTCGACCTGAGCATCGAGGGACTCGCCGGTGCCGCGCTACGGGGGGCCTTGCAGGACGCCGGCTGTAGTGCCGATGCCATCGGTGCGGCCTTCTACGCCGGCATCACCAATGGCCAGCTTCAGGGGCAGTTGTCGATCCCTGGCCAGGTCGTATTCAGCAAGATCGGTATCGAAGGCATCCCGGTGTTCAACGTCGAAAATGCCTGCGCGTCCGGCAGTACGGCGGTGCACCTTGCAGTACAGCACCTCAGGGCAGGCAGCTGCGACGTCGCGCTGGCACTTGGCGCGGAGAAAATGAACGTCGCTGACAAGGCGAAGTCGTTCGCCTTGTTCGTGGCGGGATGGGACGTATCCCGCGTCGAGGAAAACTTCGCGACGCTGGCGAAGCTGGGGGAAGGCATCGAGCCGCCGCCGGGATCGGAATCCGACCGGCCTTATAGCCGCTTCATGAAGATCTATGCCGCCCTGTGCCGGTATCACATGAAAACCTACGGCACGACGCAGCGCCAGATTGCGGCTGTGTCCGCAAAGAATCATGGTCATTCGGTGCACAACCCGCATTCGCAGTTCCGCCAGGCGTTTACGGTCGAAGAGGTGCTCGCCGCGCCGCCGATCACGTATCCGATCACGCTGCCGATGTGCGCGCCGGTCTCGGACGGTGCAGCGGCGGCAATCCTCTGCACGGAAGAAGGACTGCGGCGCATCGGCGCCGATCGCAGCCGTTGCATCCGGATCGCGGCGAGCGTGATCCGCAGCTTTTCGCATCGGCGCATCGACGAGCCGGAGAAGAACATCGGCCGCCTCGCCGCGCTTCAGGCTTATGAGCAGGCCGGCCTGGGCCCGGAGGATATCGACGTGGCCGAGGTGCACGATGCCTCGGCGATGGGCGAGATCATCCAGGCCGAAAACCTGGGACTGGTGCCGCTGGGGGAGGGTGGGCCGGCTGCGGAGCGCGGGGAATTTACACTCGGCGGGCGCATTCCGATCAATACATCTGGCGGCCTCGAATCCAAGGGACATCCACTGGGTGCGACAGGTATTGGCCAGCTCTACGAACTGGTCACGCAACTGCGTGGAGAAGCCGGTGCGCGACAGGTATGCGGCGCACGTCACGCGATTCAGGAGAACGGTGGCGGCTTGCAGGGCGTCGAAGAGGCGGCGCTCGCAATTCATATTCTGAGCAAGGAGTAAGGGTGGCAGATATGGATGGGTTCAACTGGCAAGGAGGACAGGCGTATCGGCCACTCGGAGGCTGGGTGGAGCGGCCAGATGACGTGCAGCCGCAACTCGACGGCGACGTCAGCGCGGATGTAGTCGTTGCCGGGGGCGGCTTTGCCGGACTGTCCACCGCGCTGGAGCTTGCCGCGCGCGGGGCAAAGGTGATCGTCCTCGAGCGCGAGTTCGCCGGGTTCGGTGCGAGCGGGCGCAACGCGGGCTATCTTGCGGGGGGGCAGGGGTTGGAGTACGACCTGTTTCTCAAGCGCGTGGGACACCAGCAGGCCAGGGAAATCGTGCGCTTCTACGATGAAGGCGTCGACTACGTGGAGCGCAAGCTTGCAGAGTACGCGATCGACTGCGACTACAACGCCTCGGGCATCATCCGCGCGGGCGTCCATCCGTCCCAGGAAAGGAAGCTGCGCAAGAGCATGCGTACCGGCGTGCAACTCGGATCCCCCGGGGAATTTCTTGACTACGCCGCGATGCGGGCACGGGGCATCCCGCCGGCGTTCCTGTTCGGATGTCATGTCCCTCGCGGCGGTACGCTCGATCCCGGCAAGTATGTTCTGGGGCTGCGGCGTGCGGCGCTGCGCGCGGGCGTGAAGCTCTATGAGAACACGCCGGTGCTGTCCTGGGACGAAGGTCCCACCGTCCGGGTGCGGACCGCGAAGGGCAGCGCGAGCGCGCCGTTCCTGGTGCTTGCAACCAACGCCTATACGCCGCAACTTGGCCTGCTGCGGAACAAGGTAATGCCGCTGCGGGTGTCGGCAATCGAGACCGAGCCGTTGTCCTCGGCGCAACTGGCGTCGCTTGGCTGGCCACGGCGCGAAGGCATCGTGACGTCGCACTGGACCATGGAAAGCCATCGGCTGACGGCGCGCAATACGCTTGTTCTGACGACGAAGCGGTTGCGCTACATCTATGGTGCGCAGACACCGAACGTGCCGGACGAAGCGTCCTACCGTGCCCTGGCCAGGGCGCTGCATGAGCGGTTCCCCATGCTGGGAGACGTCGCCATCCGCTCATGCTGGAGCGGGTACATCAGCCTTGCCTACGATGCGCTGCCCGTGGTCGGCGAGGCGGGTGCTGACCGCAACATCCTTTATACCGCCGGGTGTTCCGGGCATGGCGTAGGTACCCAGTCGTTGATGGGACTGCTGCTGGCCGAACGGATTCGTGGCGCGGAGCATCCGCTACTCTCGGCGTTGCACCACAGGACGCCGTCGACGCTGCCCGAACCGCTGCAATGGTGCGCCGTCAATTCCGCGCTGGGCGTGGCCAACATGATGGACGAGCGGGTGAACCGCAAGGCACGCTACGCAGCGCGGTCGTAGGCCTCGCCGATCATTGCCGTCGCAGCCAGGACAAAGGAGGTAAGCCCCCGCCGAAGCGACCCGGGCGCCACGCGCGTCGACGGGCGTCAGATATAATGATGCCCGCCCAGCCTACCGCTGGCGCGATTCCTTACAAAGGGCTGAAAAGCCCTGAATCAAGGCAGACAGGATGACAGTGCCCATGGAGCAGCGCACCCCCAGGAAGCGGCGTGCATCGAGCGCAGCCGCCACAGGAGCCGACCCCGACAGCTTGCGAGCCCAGGGCTTGCGCACGCGCAATGCCATCGTTCGCGTTGCCAGAAAGCTGTTGCTCGAGGGCGGCAGCCTGGAATTCTCGCTGCGTGCCGTCGCCCTCGGCGCCGGGATTAGCATCAGCAATCTCCAGTACTACTTTCCCACCCGGCAGGCCGTCCTGCGGGCGATCATGGCGCCGATTATCGACGGCTATCTCGAAGACCTGAAGCGCGCGCTGGACAGCCGCGTCACGCCGCGCGAGTCGCTCAACGCACTGCTGGATAAGGCGCTCAGCGACGCGAGGAATGTCAAGGACTCGGCGCTGTGGTGGCACTTCGTTTCGCTGGCATCGACCGATCCCGAGTGCGCGCGGATGTTCGAGGAGTGGTATGACACGCTGACGCGCGGCATTGCGGAACTGGTGCGGGCGATCAATCCGGAACTGAAAACGGCAGACAGCCTGCACGCTGCCTCGTTGCTGATTGCGCTGGCCGACGGACTGGCGCTGCAGGTCGGCGCGGGGCGTCGCAAGCGTGACTCGCGCGGGCTCGATGCGGCATATCGGACCGCTGTCGAGCAGATCATATTCAAGGAGCGGTCAACCGAAATGGCCGGCTAGCGGCGACAAAGCAACGCTACTGCGTGCCAACGCCAGGAGACAGGGAATACCCTGTCTTTTTTTCGCTTGTATGTTTGTCAACATGACCTATGTTTGTTATTGTGTTCTAACACGATGGGCGGTGGGCGTGCCGTATCTGCGGCAAGCCGCCACGCATGCTTCCATGACAGGAGGAGACTCAGAATGATTCGATTGCACAAGACCGCGGCGTTGCCGGTAGTTGGCCTGACCGGATTCGAGACGCCGCTGAGCGAAGAGGAAAACGCGATCCAGCAGACGGTTCATCGCTTTGCGCGCGATGTGCTGCGGCCGATCGGCAGGGAGCTTGACCGCATGGCGCCCGAGGACGTCATCGCTGCGGGTTCTCCGTACTGGACGGCGATGATGGAGAGCGCGAAGCTCGGGCTCGATCCGCAACTCATCGCGCAGTTCCCGCCGGAGGTCGCGGTGCGCATCGAGTCGCTGATCGGCGAAGAGCTGGGCTGGGGGGATTCGGGTCTGGCCGTTTCGCTCGGCGCTGCGACCATGCCGCTGACGATGGCGCAGTCGCTCGGCAATCAGGAACTGATCGAGATGTGCACTGGAAAGATCGGTTGCTGGATGAATACGCAGCCTGACCGTGGCTCCGATGCCGCGATCCTCTACCGCGAAGAGCTGAGCGCAGGCGGAAAGCAGCCGGTTGGCAACGTGACCGCCAGGGTCGGTGCCGACGAGATCGTCATCAACGGGCAGAGCTCGGCATGGGTGTCGAACGGGTCGGTGGCACAGGTGGCGCTCGCCTACATGGCGGCGGACTATGGCGACGGGTTCCACGGGACGGATGAGCACGGCGCGTTTACCAACGGCATCGGCCTGATCCTGCCGCTCGACCTGCCTGGCATTTCGCGCGGCAAACCGCTGGACAAGATCGGCCAGCGTGCGTTGCCCCAGGGCGAGATCTATTTTGACAACGTCAGGGTGCCCAGGCGCTTCGCCATCGCGCTGAAGGACGAGTACCTCGGCAACCTGGCTTCTACATGGTCGTTCGCAGGTACTCACATGTGCCAGGTCTTTGTCGGTGCGGCCCGCGCCGCGTTCGAACTTGCGCTTGCCTATTGCCATGAGCGCAAGCAGGGCGGGGCGCTGCTGCTGGAACACCAGATGACCCAGTTGCGCGTGGGCGAGATGCTGCGCCGACTCGAGATGGCACGTGCCATCGCCCGCCGCAGCCTGGCGTTCGCGCGACTGTCTCCGCAGAGTCACCCGTATGCGACCGCGCAGGCCAAGGTCAGCGTAACCGAGGAGGCCATGAAGATCACGCACGAGGCATTTCAACTCTTCGGCGGCAACGGCACGACGCGCGAGTTCCCGATCGAGAAGTTGTTCCGCGACGCGCGCTCGGCGCTGATCGAGGACGGCGAGAACTACGTGCTCACGTCGCGGCTGGGCGTGCTGGCCGGGCGCCTCCACCAGAATGGGTGGACGCGGGAGTAGGCGCCTGGTCAAGCGCGGGATACCGGCCGTCGCTGCAGGCGGCTGGAGCGCGCCAGACCAATCAGCCATTTGCATGGGACAGCCACGATGACGTCAAGCTCCTGCTCGACCACGACCGCCTTCGGGCATCAGCCTGGCTCCAGTGAGCTGCTCCACTTCATCCGGGCATCGGTGGCAAGGATTCGAATGGACGCCGCGGACGGCGCCGCCATCGAGCGCCGCTTATCGAGCCTTCTGCGGCACGCGCTCGCGACAGGCTCGCCATTCGATATCGCCCTCGTATTGGGGAGCGCGGCCGAACTCATGCTGTTCCCGGAGCAGGAAGTGCTGGAGCAGTGTACAGCCGCAGTCCAACAGGTCGATCAACAGGCGCTGCGTGGGCTCGTCTGGGCTGTCCGGCACAGAAGCATGAGAAGCGGGAAGAGCGTTCGCAGGTTCGCGCTCGACCCGCAATGAGATGACAGGAAACAGCGAAGCACTATGGGCAAGATTTCGTCCTCGGACACTTCAGTCAACACGCAGCGAAGGCAATTGCTGAAAATGGCCGGCGCCTCCACGGCGGCAGGAACCATCGGCTTGAGCCCGGGGCCGGCCAAGGCGGCCAAGGCCGGTACGCCCGAAGACGTCCTCGACGTCGCCATCATCGGCGCGGGCCTGGCGGGCCTGACCGCGGCGAGGGACCTGCGCCAGGCAGGCTGCGAGTCCTTTGTCGTGCTGGAAGCGCGCAATCGCGTGGGCGGGCGGACGCTTAACTACGATGTGGGTTCGGGACAGGTGTCCGAAGTCGGGGGACAGTGGATCGGCCCCGGCCAGACGGCGGTGGCCGATCTGGCGCGCGAACTCGATGTGGGCACGTTTCCCAGCTACTACAAGGGGAACACGGTCATCCTCGGCGGTGACGGTCGTCTGGAGGTCGACCTGAAGGGCACATTCGGCAGCGACGAGGCGATCGGTGGCAGGCTCAGCGTGCTTTCGCGCGACGTGCCGTCGGGCGCGCCGTGGAAATCACCGAAGGTCGTGGAACTGGACAAGCTGTCGGTTGGCGACTGGCTGGCGAAGCAGAACATCAAGCCCGAGGACCGAACGGGGTGGAATGCGAGCATCGCGCTTTCCGGCGGCGTGATGCCGGCAAAAATGGGGATGCTCCATTTCTTGTCAATGATCAATTCGGCCGCCTGCGACTATATGCAGCTGGACAGCATCAAGCACAGCGCCCAGGAAACGCGATTTGCCGGTGGTTCGCAGATCCTCTGCGTCAGGATGGCGCAGGCATTGGGGAAGAGGGTGCGCCTGTCGAGCCCCGTCCGGCGCATCTCGAACTGGGACCGCGAGGTCGTCACGCTGCACACGGACCAGGGCGAAGTGCGCGCGCGCCAGGTCATCATGGCCCTGAGTCCACCCTTGTGCCAGCAGTTGCAGTTCGATCCGCCGCTGCCGCAGAAGCGAGCAGCGCTGCAGCGCGCCTGGCCCGCCCATTCGCCGGCGCGGAAGACGGCAATGGTCTATTCCCGCCCGTTCTGGCGCGACAAGGGATTGAACGGACATATCTTCCAGGTCGACGGGCCCATTCTGTGGGCCTTCGACAACTCGCCGCCGGGGGGCGAGATCGGCGTCATCAACGCCTTCATCTCGAACGCGTCGGTTCCTTCGGATCACAAGGCGGCGCAGAGGTTCCTGTCAGAGATCTATGCGCAGGCATTCGGCAGCGAAGCCTTGGCGCCGGTTTCATACCACGATCACGACTGGGGCCGTGCCGATCCCTGGACGATCACCTGTGTCTCCGCCATTCCGCCGGGTTTCTGGAGCACTCACGGCGAGGCATTGCGGCCGCCCTGCGGCAAGCTGATCTGGTCGGGCACCGAGACGGCCGAGATCTGGGCCGGCTACATGGACGGCGCCGTGCGCTCTGGCCATCAGGCCGCCCTCCAGGTTCTCAATGCCTTGCGTCGCGCCTAGGAGACGGAAATGAAGAAACGCATATGGTTGGGCGTTCCCGCTATCGCCGCCGCCGGGCTGCTCGCCTGGTTCGGCCACGACCTCCTGGGGATCTATTGCCTCGACCGCTATATCACGGCCTCGGCTGCCGCCTATGACGCCGATGGCGGCCCGTGGCCACGCGTGACCGACGCCTGCATCGGCTGCCACGGCGCCAGGGGCAATTCGCTGCACCAGGGCTATCCGAGCCTCGCGGGCCAGCCGGCACCGTACGTGGCGGCCCAGCTTCACAAGTTCGCCAGCGGGGAGCGGCCCAATCCGATCATGGGTCCGTTGGCCAAGACCATGAGTGAGGCAGAGATCAACGATCTTGCCGGCCACTTCGCCAGGCAGCCGGCCGGCGCCAACCGTTACTTCACGCCCGATGCCGGATTGCTGGAGAAGGGCAGGCGGCTGGTGGCCGCGGGAAACTGCGCCGCGTGCCACGGCAGCCAGCTGATGGGGCACGACCAGTTCCCGCGCCTCGCGGGCCAGGGCTACGAGTATCTGCTGGCGCAGTTTGATGCGTTTGCCACCGGCACGCGCGGCGAACCGACCGGGATGATGAAAAGCGTGGCCGCGGCGGCGTCGCCGGAGGACCGCAAGGCGATGGCCACCTACCTCGCCAGCCTGGCGCCGCGAAAGCCGTGAACAATCCAATCCTGCCAATCGAGCCTTGGGAGTCGTGATGGACCGCAATCTCTATCTTCTCTGTTTTGCCATGTTCGTCCTCGTGATGACGTCATTGATCCACGGCCTGAAGTTCCTCAGGCAGCGCAACTACCTGCTTGGCTTCGAATGGCTGGTCGTGACCTTCTCCGCATCGAATTTCCTGCTTTTCGCCTTGGGCGGCGTGCAGTTTTCGTATGGCATCTCATACTTTTGCGATGCGTTCTCCCGGGGCTTCGGCATCCCGGTGGTTGCCTTGACCGGGCTGATGTCCGTTACGCATCGCTACAAGCCGTCCATCCTGATGGATGTCGTGTTCTTCGCGGGAGCGATCGCAGGGACCGTCGTGCTGTTGTCGGTCGACGCGCTGGCGCAGCCGAGGCCGTATTTCTATGTGGTGATGTGGTCGGTATTTTCGGTATACCTGGCCTGGTTTACCTGGAAGCTGCTCAGCGCCGGAGAAAGCTGGCACGCATTTGGCGTGTTCATGGTCCTGCTGACCGCGCAAGCCATTGCCTGCATCTATGATTTCCACACGATCCCCGGCGACGACGAGCAACACCTGATCTTCTTTTCGCTCGCTTGCCTGACGTGGTCGTTCATGTGTGTGGAGCTGTACTACGCGTACTGCGCACTGGATCGCGCGGAAAAGGATGCGGGGTCGCTGGCTCCCATGCCGGCGCTTCGATGAACGGGGCGACCGGATGAGCAATGCTTCTTCAGCGTTCGCCGGCACGCCGCCGGCACAGGAGACACTGGGCTTTGACCTGGGCGGACTCGAAGCCTGGATGGCGCGCCATGTGGAAGGCTTTGCCGGCCCGCTGACCGTTGAGCGGTTCAGCGGCGGCCAGTCCAATCCAACGTACAAGCTCGTCACGCCGCGCCAAACTTACGTTATGCGCGCCAAGCCGGCGCCGAAGGCAAAGCTGCTGCCGTCGGCGCATGCGATCGAGCGCGAGTTTCGTGTGACGGCGGCGCTTGCCGACACCGAAGTGCCCGTGGCCAGGATGTATGCCCTATGCGAGGACGAAGCAGTCATCGGTCGTGCCTTCTACATCATGGAATTCGTCAATGGCCGCGTGCTATGGGATCCCGCGCTGCCTGGCATGAGCAATAGCGAACGTACGGCGATCTACGATGAGATGAATCGCGTGATCGCGGCGTTGCATCGCGTGGACTACAAGGCCATCGGCCTTGCGGACTACGGTAAGCCCGGCAATTATTTCTTTCGCCAGATCGAACGATGGAGCAGGCAGTACAGGCTGTCCGAAACCGAATCGATCCCGGCGATGGATGCGCTGATTGCGTCGCTGCCCGACCGAATCCCGGAGGAAGCGGAGGAGCAGGTCTGCATCGTGCACGGGGACTACCGGCTCGACAACCTCATGTTCCATCCGACCGAGCCCCGCGTACTTTCGCTGCTCGACTGGGAGCTGTCGACGCTGGGTCATCCGATGGCCGATTTCAGTTATCACTGCATGAGCTGGCACATTTCACCGGGCCCGCTGCGAGGCATGGGAGGTGTCGACCGGGCCAACCTGGGCATCCCGGACGAAGCGCTTTACCGCCACGCGTATGAGCAGCGCACCGGGCGCAGGATCGGCGGGAACTGGAACTTCTATCTCGCGTTCAGCATGTTCCGAACCGCAGGCATCCTGCAGGGGATCATGAAGCGGGTGGTGGATGGCACGGCGTCATCGGCGCAGGCGCTCGAAGCGGGAAAGCTCGCCCGACCCATGGCCGCGATGGCCTGGAAATACCTGCAGAAGCAGGCGCGATGACCAGCATCCATGGGGCCGCAGCCGCGGCTTCGTCGAGTCAATCAGACCAACGCGATCACGAATTCCTGTTCTACGCCAGAAGCGGGAAACGCTACTGCGCCTGGGACGACCTGCGTTGACTCCGGTACTGACACCATTTCTCTACATCGCCCAATCATGACGAATTCCAACTCTCCCCTCGCTCAGCCCCGGTTTGCCGAGTCCCTCGATTTCACCGGCAAGACCGTGCTGGTCGTGGGGGGCTCCAGCGGCATAGGCAATGGCATCGCGCAGGCATTCCGGCAACTCGGTGCAGAGGTTCACGCCTGGGGCACGCGTGCCCGGGCGTCCGACTATCGCTTCGACGAAGGCTCAGATCTTTCCGGCCTGCACTACGCGCAAGTGGATGTTTCCGACCAGGCGGCCGTCAACGCCGTGCGGCCCGCCTTCGAACGCCTGGACGTGCTGGTGCTGGCGCAAGGTACGATCCAGTACAAGCGGGCCGAGTTCGAGATGGTCACCTTTGACCAGGTGCTGCACGTCAATCTGTCCAGCGTGATGGCCTGCGCGGTCAAGTTCCGGCCGATGCTCCATGAGAGCCGGGGGTCGCTGATTACGCTGAGCTCGATCGCGGGCTTCCGGTCCGTGCGGGGAAACCCGGCTTACGCCGCATCCAAGTCCGGCGTGGTGGGCTTGACCCGTACGCTGGGTGAAGCGTGGGCGGCCGAAGGTATCCGCGTCAACGGCATCGCCCCTGGCCTGGTGGACACAAAACTCACCAAGGTGACCACGGCGTCGCCCGCTCGGCTCGATGCAACGCTGTCGCGCGTGCCCATCGGCCGCATGGGCTTGCCGCACGAGATAGCCGGGGCAGCCATCTTCCTGGCCTCTCCCCTGGCTTCCTATATGGTTGGCGAGACCCTTCTCGTCGACGGCGGCCTGACGCTCGCCTGACGTCGGGCGCCGCGGAGTCATCATTAACTGATTGGTGTTTTGTCCTGCTAATGAAACGACCTGGAGTTTCGCCATCTGGCGGGCTTCCGGTGCAAGGGGATCTATCGATATGCAAATTGGTATTCCGCTGGAAACACTGCGAGGCGAGACTCGCGTCGCCGCCACCCCGGAGACAGTCAAGAAGTACGTCGCCCAGGGCCACAAGGTGGTCATGCAGGCCGGCGCCGGCGTAAGCGCCAGCCAGCCCGACGGCGCGTATGAGGCGGTCGGCGCCACCATCGGCACCGCCGCCGAAGCCCTGGGCGCCCAGCTGGTGCTCAAGGTGCGCGCACCGGACGCCGCCGAACTGGCGCAGATGAAGCCGGGCGCCGTGCTGATCGGCATGCTCAATCCCTTCGACGCCGAGAACAACGCGCGCATGTCCGCCGCGAACATCACCGCCTTTGCCCTCGAAGCCGCGCCGCGCACCACGCGCGCGCAGAGCATGGACGTGCTGTCATCGCAGGCCAACATCGCCGGCTACAAGGCCGTGCTGGTGGCCGCGCACCACTACCAGCGCTTCATGCCGATGCTGATGACCGCCGCCGGCACCGTCAAGGCCGCGCGCGTGCTGATCCT